>NZ_JBHMIM010000007.1:0-146792 GCF_048060115.1 Micromonospora sp. LOL_023 | reverse complement strand
CCCGCAGGCCAGCCAGCAAGGTAGCGTGAGATCAACTTACCGACCCTGTCCGTCAAACCGGGTCAACCCCATCCAGTCTTCTAGAAGGTCAACCCCGACCGGCCGCAGACCACAACCGGGATCAGCGCCTGATCCCTTGACCAACGCACGCTTGAGATCCAGCAGCGCCGGGCGGTCCAGCTCGAAGACCACCGTCGCAGCCGGCCAGTCCAACCGGTACGCACGAGTGTCCATCCCAGCCGCCACGAACACGAACTGCCGAACACCGCTGTCGGCAGCGCGGCCGATCGCCTCGTCGAAGAACCGGGTGCGCACTGCGAGGGCCGGATCCTGAATCCCGCGCTGCACCTCGCCCTCGAAGCCGCGCATAATCTGCGGACCCAGCTCGGTCGCAAGAAGCTGCGCCAACGGCTCCTCGAACAGCCGATCATCCCGGGCATGCTCCCTCGCCCGCATCGACGCCGTCCACAAGGCCGTTCGCGCTAGCGGATCCAGGTCAGCACCCATCTACGAAATGTAGCGGTTCCGGACGGTGTCGGGTCCGCCGTTGCACGGATGTAACTCTGAACAAAGAAGACACCGAGATGGGAAACATGACGATCACTTCAACGGCCCCCGTGGACGTTGGTACGGCGCCGGCACAGGCCGGCTCCGCGCAGACCGAGCCGCAGTTCACCGCGCAGGCTCTCGCCGAGGCCCTCGACCCGCAGCTGGTGGCCCGGCTCGCGGCGCCGGCCGGCCGGGCTCCTTGCGGGAAACCAGCTCCGGGTTGCTGGCCAGGGAGCCGATCGATCGATCGATCGATAGCATACTATCGCAGTCAAGCTATCACTTACGATCGTAGGTGCCGAGGTGATCAAGTGGCAGTGCTGACCAGGGAGTACCGCCATGCCACCGAACGCCAAGTGGGTGGATCTTGCCGCCCACATCCGCAAGCAGATCGCGTCTGGCGAGCTGTCGCCAGGTGCGAAGCTGCCGTCCACGTCGCAGCTCTGCGCCGAGCACAAGGTGTCGGCGATCGTCGTCCGTAACGCGATGATCGCGCTCAAGGCCGAGGGCCTGGTCGTCGGCGTACCCGGCGTCGGTGTCTTCGTCGTCGACCCGAACGAGGAGCAGGGCTAAACCCTGCTGATCGGCGGGGTAGACGTCGGACACCCGCTGGCTTGGCGGGCGTCCTTGATGAACCGACGAGGCGATCACTACCCAGCCAAGTTCAGCGACAGCGCCGATCAGGGAAGGGCCGACGATGCCACCGAACGCCGACACGTCGCAGCGGCCAACGCCACCGCCACTGGCCTCATCACTCAGCTGCTCCGGCGGGAACGCCGCAGCGACACACCAGGGCTACGAGCCCTCGCCGACCGGGCAGGAGTACCGGACTCATGACCGAAGCCGCCCCCGTCGTCCTACTCGTCATCTGCGCCGCACCGCCGGCCGCCCGGGTCGCCGAGCTGGCTGAACGACTCCGCAACGACGGCTGGGACATATACCCCGTCCTGACCGAGGCCGCTGCCGCATGGGTTGATCCGGAATCCCTTGCGCGGATCACCGGTCACCCGGTCAAACGCGAACCGCGCGGACCGCAGGAGCCGAAGTCACTGCCAAGGGCCGATGCCATCATCGTCGCACCCGCCACCTTCAACACGATCAACCAGTGGGCCGCCGGCACCAACGACACGGCGGCGTTGGGCATCCTCAACGAGGCGTTGGGATCGGGTACGCCGATCATCGCCTCGCCGTACGCCAAGGCGGTGCTCGCCGCCCACCCAGCCTTCAGCCGCAGCATCGAGCTGCTCGCCGGTACCGGCGTTCGCTTCACTGCCACCGACGCCCTGCGGCCGGCCGTCCCGGACGGACCATTCCAGTGGAAAGCCGTCCTCGACCTACTGGCGACGCTCGATCGCGACTGACTCAGTCTTCGGGCGGATCTGGCGCTTCGGTGGCGGCCGGCGGCGACGGTGGTTCGGTGGAGTCGCCGGTCGGCGGCCGTGGCGTCACCGCTGGTCGCCGGAGCCGTCCTGGCTTGGCCGACCCACGCGGTGCGATCGGGTCGGCGACCGACAGGGTCACGGGCGGGACCAGTGGCACCGCGGGCCGCAGCGCCGCCACCGCAGGTGGGCCCGGCTCGACGGCGGGGTCTGCGGTTGGTCCGGTAGCGGGCTCAGCGGTCGCCTCGACGACCGGAGCCGGTGCCTCCGTGGTCTCCGGTGTAGGCGAAGTCGGCGTCATGGCCGCGTCGACCGGAGCGCGGTCCCGGTGCACCGGGCGCAGGCCGGCGACCATGGTCGACACGATCTCGGCGGCGTAGGTGCCGTCCGGGTCGTAGTCCGGGTCGAAGACGGTCAGCTCGACGCCGAGGCAGTGCGGCGTATCGACCAACTCCGCGAGCAGCAACTCCAGCTCGGCGAAGGCGATGCCGCCCGGGTCCGGCGCGTCGACCGCCGGCATCACCGCCGGGTCGAGGACGTCCACGTCGACGTGCACCCAGTAGCCGGCGCAGTCGATCAGCTGGTCGCGGGCCCACTGCGCGCTGCGGGCCGCACCTTCGGCGCGCAGCGCCGGCACCGGCCGGGTCACGATACCGGCCGCCTGCAGGTCCAGTCGGTACTCGTCCTGGGCCCGGATGCCGAGCACCACCACGTCGATGTCGCGAAAGTACGGCCGCCGGCCCTCGATCCCCGCCAGATCCGCCTGGCCCCGCCCGGTGACCAGGGCCAGCCCTTCACCGGCCGCCGCTCCGACGTAGGAGGCGTTGCCGGGATGGCGGAAATCGGAGTGCCCGTCGACGTAGACCAGCCCGATCCGCCCGCCGACCGCCGCACCGAGCCGGTGCATGGCGAGCGCCCCGCCGAGCAGGACCGAGCAGTCGCCACCGAGCACCACCGGGAACTCCCCGGCGTCGATGACGGCACCGATCCGCCCGGCGAGCGCCACCGAGTACGCCGAGATCGACCCGGCGTGGCAGACCCCGTCACCGGGACGCCAGTCCGCCGGGTCGTACCGGGGCGGGGTCAGACATCCGGCGTCCCGGGCGCCGAGCCGGGCCAGCAGGGCGTGGTCGCGTAGTGCGCCGGGCGCTTTCGCGCAGCCGGGCACCGACGTCCCGGTCGGCGGGCGCAGACCGAGGTTCGACGGTGCGTCAAGAACGGCTATCCGGCGCATCGACGCGACTCAGAACAACGCGCTGGCCAGCGCGCGGCGGGCCTTCGCCACCGACGGGTCGTCCGGCCCGGCGACGGTGAACAGCGACACCAGGTGCCGACGGATGGTCTCCCGGTCGTCGCCGGCGCTGCGCCGGATCAGACCGACCAGTCGCTCGTAGGCCTGCTCGGCCTCGCCGCTGAGCACCTCGACGTCGGCGGCGAGCAGCTGAGCGGCGATGTCGTCCGGGGCGTTCTGCGCCGCCGCGAGGACGGCGGCCGGCTGCACCCCCTGCACCCGCCGGGCCAGGGCGACCTGGGCGAGGCCGGCTTCGGCCGCAGCGTCCGCCGGTGACTCGTTGAGGATCTTCCGGTACGCCTGTTCGGCCGCGTCGAGGTCGCCCATCATCAGCGCTTCGTCGGCGGCGCCGAGCATCGGATCCTCCGGGGCCTCGACGGCGACGCCGCCGGCCTTGAGCACCGCACCGATCCACTGCCGCAGCTGCGCTTCGGGCACCGCGCCGGCGAACGCGTCCACCGGCTGGCCGCCGACCACGGCGTACACCATCGGGATGGACTGCACCCGAAACATCTGGGCCAGGCGTTGGTTGCTGTCCACGTCGATCTTGGCCAGCACCCAGGTGCCGCCGCCCTCGGCGGCGAGCCGCTCCAACAGCGGCGACAGCTGCTTGCACGGCTGGCACCACTCGGCCCAGAAGTCGATGACCACGGGTGTGGTCATCGACCGTTCGAGGACCTCCGACTGGAAGGTCGCCTCGGTGACGTCGATGACGACGACACCGCCACCGGCGTTGCCCGGGGCGGCGGCTGGCGGGCCGGCCGGCCCGCCACCGGCAGGGTTCGGGGCTCCTTCGGCGGGCCGCGGGCCAGCCGGCGCGGGGCTGCGCAGGGAGCTCAGGTCTACCGCGCCGCGAGTGAAGATCGACGGGGTGGTACGTGGGTCGCTCATGGTTACCTAGTCTCGCACGCGGGCGGCACGTCCCATCGCCAGCGCCACCGCCCCGAACAGCACCATGACCCCGATCACCGGCAACAGCACGGCGGCTGGCCGCGGCCATTCGACCGGGGCGAGCGGAACGGACCCGGCGACGACGATCGGCAGGTAGATCCCGGTCGCCCACCAGGCCAGCAGGGCGCCACCCAGCCCGGTCAGCGTGGCCAACAGCACCGCTGGCAGTGAACTCCACATCAGCGAACGGGTCGCGACCCGGGCCGGCAGCCCCTGCAACAGCAAGGCGCCGAGGTCCTCGGCGCGGCGTCGCCGGTCGACCATCGCCAGCAACGCGATCCCGCAGCAGGCGAGGAGCACCGCCAGTGCGGCGGCGAGCAGGTGGAACCAGCTCGCCAACGCCGGTGCCTGCTGGTCCAGCTCCGCCCGGACCTGCTCCGGGGTGAACTCACCGGTCACCACGAGTCCGGTGTCGGCCAACCGGTCGGCGACGTCCGTCGGTGCCTGGCTGCCGAGCCACACCTGGGCCCGGTCGAGCGGAGTGTTCTCAGGGACTGCCCGTACTGCGTACTCCAGGTCGACCAGCACGCCACGGCCGCCCAGTGCCGGCAGCACCGCGACCGGGTCGGTGGCGGAGGTCATCTGCGCCCCGGTGGGAAGTGCGGTGCCGGTCGGGCCGAGTGCGGGTGGCTGCCCGCCGGCCCCGGTGACCAGTGCCGGCACCGGATAGGCGGTGTCGGCCGGTAGTGCCCACGGATCAGCGGCGACGCCGCCGGCGGTCAGCCGCAGCCCGGTCGGCCCGACCTGGGCCTCGGATCCGGTCGGATCCCGCCAGGCCCGCACCTCGGTGAGTTCCGCCGGCCCGAGCAGCCGGGCCCCGTCGACGGCGATCCCGGTCAGGGTCACCTCATGTTCGGCCGGGTCTGCCTGCCCGTCGAGGCCCACCCCACCGCCGGTGCTTCCCGGCTCGACGCGTACGGAGAATCCGGTGAGCTGGCAACCCGCTGCGCAGTCGACCGGTACCTGGTAGGTGCGCTGCCCGGCACCGGCGAACACGGATGCCGCTACCGCGCGTCCGGTGGCCGACCGCAGGTACACGGTGAACCGGACCTCGTGGACCGCTTCGGCCCGGTCGTCGTCCGGGTCGGTCGCGGCGACCATCAGGTCGACGGAGAGCTCGGTCCCGGTGACGGTGGTCGGTTCGGTGGCCGGTGGCCGCAGGGCGGCGACGAGGGTTGCCGGGTCGGGACCGAACTCGGGCCGCCAGCGGGCGGCGGCGGCCAGTGCCGGAGTGTCGGCGAGCAGCACCGGAGTGTCCGGGCCGAGGTCGGTGAAGCCGACCGCCATGGCGTACCCGCCGTCGGGGTCGACCGACCGCACGGCGGCCAGCAGCGTCCCGGCGTCGACCGGCAGCAGGGTCAGCACCCGGTCAGCGCCGGCCTGCACCTCGGCCCGCGCCGTCCGGGACTGCTGTGCGACGTCGAACGCGCTGGCCGCGTACCCGGTCAGCGCCACGGTGACGGTGAGCAGGGTGAACAGGCGGTGGTTGGCCGGTTGGCGGGCCAGGTGCAGCAGCCCCAGCGCGGGCCCGAGCCGGCCGCCGCGCAGCGCGGCGGAGCCGAGCCGGGCGGTGAGCGGTGCCACCGCCCGCGCCATGATCAGCGCCACGGTCACCCCGATCAGCGTCGGCACCAGCACGGACAGGCCGACGAGCTCGCTGTCGAAGATCCGTAGTTGGGCGACGGCGACCACGGTGAGGGCGATCAGGACCGCCTCGATCAGCAACGACGTCCAGAACCGGGACCGGGGCGGCACCCGGCGCAGCAGGTCGGCGACCGGTCGGGCCAACTCCTGACGTTGGGCGAGCAGCCCGGCGAGCAGGGCACCGGCGAGCGCGGCGCACCCGGCCAGTACGGCCGCGACCGACGTGACCGGGGCGAACCGGCCGTCCTCCAGCCGTAGTCCGGCGAGCACCCCGACGATCAGTGAACCCAACAGGTAGCCGACCGGCGCGCCGAGCACGATCGCGGCCGCCGGTTCGCCCGCGACGAGGGTCCACCGGGCCCGGCGCGGCGTTCCCCGCAGGGCGAGCAGCCCCACCTCGGTACGCCGGGCCACGGTGCCGGCGGCGACCGCGACGAAGATGACGAACAGGCAGAGGATCACCAACGGGACGGCCGCGACCGGCACCACCTGCCGGGTGAGCGCCCGGGACGCCTCGATCTCGTCCAGCAGCGGGCTGACGGCGTCGGTCAGGGTGACAAATCCGCCAGCGTCCGCCCGGATCCGATCGTCGAGGCCGGTCAGTTGGCTGTCCAGCTCAGCCAACCGGTCCGGGCGCAGCGCGTCGGTCTCGGCCAACGCGTCGATGCCGCGATAGTCGCTGCGGCGGTCGATGTTGTCGACGACGTACCGGCCGCTGAAAATCGGCTCGCGGTAGGAGTCCGTCGCGCCCGGCATGAAGTACGGCGTCCGCCCCCAGTAGATGGCGTCCGGATCCAGCGGCGCGTAGACGCCGACGATGCTCACCTCGGCCGGGGCTCCGGTAGCGACGTAGGTCCGTTGCAGCGGGTCGTACTCGGCCGCGGCCACGGTGAGGGGTGCGCCGGGGAGCAGATCCAGCCGGCGTGCGGTGTCCTGCCCGACGATGATCTCCTGCGGCGACATCAGGCACCGGCCGGCGACCATCCGCAGGTTCGCGCACACGTCCTCGCGGAAGACCAGGTACGAGAGCTGACCTGCGCCCGGTTCCAGTCCCAGCGTCGGCAGCTGCACCGTGTAGACGGAGCGGAAGCCGGGCAGGTCCAGCGCCGCGGCGGTGACGGCTCGGAACGCCTCCTCCTCGCCGGGAGCGAGACTGGGAATGGACAGGGTGACCGTACGGTCGGCGCGCCCGGCGGCCGCGATCTCCGCCGCGACCACCGCCCGATCGGCGGCGGCCAGGTACGCCGGACCGGTGACCGCGGCCGCGGTGGCGAACGCGCTCAACAGGAAGACGACCATCGCCTGGCCGCGCCGGGCGGTGAGCATGGACAGCAGCAGGGAGATCATCAGGGCCTCCGGCCGGTGGACCGGTTCGCTGCCGGCGCGTCGAGGCGTGCGGAGACCGCGCGGACCAGCCGGGCACCGGCCAGCGCCCCGGCCGCGCCGAGCACCACCGTCGCGACGAGTACGGCGGCCAGCAGCGGGCCGGGTTGTGGGCCGATCCGCAGCGGCAGCACCGCCCAGTTGTCGACGAATATCGGGATGGTCTGCTGGATCGGCAACCGGGCGACGATGGTGACCAGCAGTCCGATCAACACCGCGAGTCCCACGGCCACCGCGTACCCGCCGTAGGCGATCCGGGCCACCGCGGCGGCCGGTAGGCCCTGCCTGCGCAGGGCCGCCAGCTCGGCGGCCCGGTCGTCGCGTTCCACGGCGGCGACCACCGCCAGCGCCCCGGCCGCCAGCAGTAGTCCGATCAGCCCGGCGGCCAGTTGGAAGCGCAGCGCCGACGGCGGGCCCTGGCGACCCAGTTGCTCGATCACGTCGTCCCGGGAGTCGGTGTCGATGATGGTCAGCCCCTGCGCGGTGAGTCGGTCGATCAGATCGTCGGGTACGTCGGCGGCGAGCCAGACCTGCGGGACGTCGCCCCTGCCGGCACCGCCGGCGAGCCGGTCGGCCAGTTCCAGGTCGACCAGGTAGCCGCGGATCCGGACCTGGGGCAGCGCGTCGGCCACCCCCACGTATCGCACCGGCAGGGCGTCGCCGCCGAAAATGGTGAGGACCGGCTCACCCGGGAGGGTCGGAATGAGCTCCGGCCCGAAACGCACCACCGGCACCGGCACCGGCGCGTCGGTCACCTGGATCCTGGCCAACCGTATCTGGTCGTTGGGGCCGAGTTCCGGTGGCGTGGTGACGTCCAGCCCATGCTGGCCGGTGTCGATCCGGGGCCCGATGGCACCAGTCGCGACCGGCCCTCGCCAGTTGCGGACGTCGCCGAAGTAGGCGGCGTCGAGGCGGGGCGAGGTGTCACCGGCCAGGCCGTGCAGGCCGACGGTGATCCCGGGCTCGGCTGACGCCGGGGCACCGCTCCAGGCCGGCTGGGTCAGTTCGATGGCGGCCAGTCTGCAGCCGTCCGGTCCGCAGCCGGTCACCGTGCCGGTGTACTCGGCCCGCTGCGCGCCGATCGGGCCGAAGACCACGGTCATCGGTTGCCCCATCGGCCCGACCAGGTGGGTCACGACGCTCACCGGTACCGCGTCGGTCCCGGTGGCGTCCAGCCGGAGTTCGCCGTCGGACACCCGCATTCCGGTGGTCGGCGGGGTGAGCGCTGCGGCGATCTCGGTTGCGGCGGGGCCGTAGGAGGAATGCCAGGCCGCGACGGCAGCGAACCTGCTGGCGTCGACCGCGAGCATGTACTGGGCGGAGCTGGGGGCGTTGCGGACCACTGCCATGGCGTGCCGGCCGGCGGGATCCGCTGCTCGGACGGCGGCGAGCAGGTGGGCACGGCTGCGGGCCTGCACCGTGAGCACCTGCTCGGCGCCGGTGGTGTGGGTGGCCCGGACGGCCCGGGCAGCGGCAGATTCGCTCCACCCGGCGATCGCGGTGCCGAGCAGCGCCACCGCGACGGTGAGCAGGGCGACCAGCCGGGCGGTGCCCGGCCGGCGGGCCAGGTGCAGGGCGGCCAGCGCGGCGGGCAGTCGGCCTTGGCGCAGCAGCGCCGACCCGGCGCGGGCGGCGACCGGGGTGGCCAGCCGGCCCGCCACGAGCGCGACGGCGATCGCCAGCAGGGCTGGGGAGAGCAGCACGAGTCCGCTTGTCCCGGCGGACTCGGCCGGCGTCGTGTACGCCTGGTACAGCCCGGCTGCGGCGATGGCCACGGCGATCAGGTCGACGGCGTCGGCCCGCCAACCGCGCTGACGTGCCGGTACGTGCCGGAGCAGGTCGACCACGCCGGCTCGCGCGTTGCGCAGGTCGGCGGCGATCGCGGCGATCAGGGCACCGATGACCGCCGTGCCGGCCGCGGCCACGGCGAGTCGCGCGGCGGACCCGACATGCTCGGGGTCCGGGCCTGCGCCGGCGAGCAGCCGGGCGACCACGAGACCGGCGCCGATCCCGATCGCCGCGCCGACGATCATCGGTAGGCCGCTCTGCCCGACGGTGAGCAGCCAGACCCGCCACCGGGCACCACCGCGAAGCTTGACCAGTCCCAGGTCACGACGGCGGTGCTCGGCGGTGTGCCGGACGGCGAAGAACAGGGCGAACCACGACAGCAGCAACAGCTGTCCCGCGGCCACGGTGACGCCGACATTGACCAACTGACGGTGCCGTTTGATCAGGTCCACCAGGATGGCGGCGTCGGTGCGAACCTGCCAGCGACCGCTGCCGCCGGATGACCGGCGGACCTCGGTCGCCACATCGGTGCCGGCGATGAAGGCCTCGGCGGGCAGCACCAGGTGGTAGTCGGCGGAGAGGCTGCCGGTGGGTGCGGCGGCGAGGGTGCCCGCGGTGACGAAGGCTGGGTCACCGGTGGCGTCCCCGACGTCGGTACCGGCCCCGGTGCCCAACTCACCGAACGCCCAGTACGGCTCGCCCGGGTAGGTGACCTGATAGACGCCGGTGATGGTGAGGGCGACCGGGGCCCGGCGGGTCGGTCGGTGCTGGATCTGGTCGCCGACGCCAACGCCTAGGCTCTCCGCTGTCCGCCGGCTGACCAGCACCTCGCCGGGACGTTGCGGGCAGGCACCGTCGATGCCCAGGTGGTCGCAGACCCGCTCCCGGTGGGTCAGGCTGACCGGTGCTTGGGACTGTGCGGAGATGAGCATCCCGGTGGCCCACAGGGAACTGGCTGCGGTCGCACCGGGGTGGCCGATGACCGCCGAGCCGGCGGCCCGGGCCTGGTCGAGCAGGGCCTCGCCGGCGGCGTCGAGGGCCGCCTGGTCGCCGGTGGCCGGGTCGACCACCTGGTCGAGGGGGAGGGTCGGGTCCTCGGTGGCCAGCCGACCGGTGGCTCGGGCAGCGAACTGGTCGGGCGCGGCGGCGTCGACTGCGGCCTGCGCGACCGACCGGGTCGCCGCAGCGGCGTACCAGGGGGCGGCGGTGGTGGCGGTGACCGCGAGCGCGGTCAGTAGCAGCAGGGCGGATGCCTGGCCCACCCGGGCCCGGACCGCACTGAGGAGCAGCGCGAACACTTGTACCCCCGTTGCGTAGCGTGACTGGTCCCCGCCGCCGGGGTGGTTCAGACGGCTGGTCGTTGAGACATCGATCCCGTGGTCAGTCCGCTGTGGCGCGACGCGCGCCTTCGGGGATCAGACCGGGCGGTGCCGTGCCGCCGACGACCAGCGTCACCGCTCCGTCGACCTGAGCCACTCGCAGCAGGGTGCCGGGTGGGTACTCACCGAGCACCTCGGGCGGCAGCTGTACCGTGCCGTCGCCAGCGACCACCGCGAAGTCCTCACCGTCGCGGCCTTCCGCGCCGACCCGGCCGTCACGGATGGTCACCGCACGGCCGAGCCGGGAACCCACCTGCGCGTCGTGGGTTACCACGACGATGGTGGTGCCGCGCTCGGCGTTGACCGTCTCCAGCGCGTCGAGCACCTCGTCGCGGCCCCGGGTGTCGAGCTGGCTGGTCGGCTCGTCGACCAGCAGCAGACCGGGCGAGGCGGCGACGCCGACGGCGAGTGCCGCCCGTTGCCGGGCGTCCGGGGTGAGCTCGGCGATCCGGGCACCGCCCCGGCCGGGCAGCCCGACCAGGTCGAGGATGCGGTCCGGGTCGTCCAGATCGATGCCGGCGGTGGCGGCCGCCCGCCGCTGCGCCAGCCACACGTTGCGGCGCAGCGTCGCGTACGGCAGCAGGTTGCGGACCGCGCCCTGCAGCACCACACCGATCTGGGTGCCCCGCATCCGGGAGATCTCTCGGTCGGACAGTTTGCCGAGGTCGTAGGTACCGACGCTGACCCGGCCAGCGGACGGGCGCATCAGCCCGGCGAGCAGCGCCACCAGGGTGGACTTTCCGGACCCGGAGGGGCCGACCAGGGCCAGCATCTCTCCAGGGTTGATCGTCAGGTCCACTCCGGAGAGTGCCACCACGTCCCCGGCCTCGCCCCGATAGATCTGCACCACCCGCCGGCAGGTCACCGCTAGTCCAGTCACGGCGTACTGCCTACCATGAATCCCGCTCCCCTGCTGTCCCTGCCAGCGGGGAGCGTACAGCTCAGAAGCGGGCTGGCTCCCGATAGACCCCCCACTGCCCACGGAGCACGTCGCAGATCTCACCCAATGTCGCCTCGGCGCGAACCGCGTCGAGCATCGCCGGCACCATGTTCCCGCCGCCCCGCGCGGCCACGACCATGTCGTCGAGACGGCGGCGCACCAGGTCGGCATCCCGAGCGGCCTTACGCCCAGCGAGCAGCCGGCGCTGCTCGACCTCGACTTCGTGGGAGATCCGCAGAATCTCCAACTCCTTGGCGACCGTCCCGGTGTGACAGTTGACTCCGACGATCCGCTTGCGCCCGTCCTCCAGCGCCCGCTGGTAGACGAACGCGGCCTCGGCGATCTGTCCGGTGAACCAGCCGTCCTCGATGCCGCGCAGGATGCCGGCGGTCATCGGGCCGATCGGGTGCGGGCCGTCGCCGGCGAGTTGCCGAACGCGGGCGAATATCTCCTCCGCTTCGGCTTCGATCCGGTCGGTGAGCGCCTCGACGTACCAGGATCCGCCGAGGGGGTCGGCCACGTTGGCCACCCCGGTCTCGTCCATCAGCACCTGTTGGGTCCGCAGCGCGATCTCCGCGGACTCGTCGGTCGGCAGTGCGAGGGTCTCGTCGAGCGCGTTGGTGTGCAGCGAGTTGGTGCCGCCGAGCACCGCTGCGAGGGCTTCCACGGCAGTGCGTACCACGTTGTTGACCGGCTGCTGCGCGGTCAGCGACACCCCGGCGGTCTGGGTGTGGAAGCGCAGCCACAGGGCGCGTTCGTCGGTGGCTCCGTACACCTCACGCAACCAACGGGCCCAGATCCGGCGGGCGGCCCGGAACTTGGCGATCTCCTCGAAGAAGTCGACGTGCGCGTCGAAGAAGAAGCTCAGACCGGGGGCGAACCGGTTGACGTCCAGACCACGGGAGAGCCCCAACTCGACGTAGCCGAAGCCGTCGGCGAGGGTGTACGCCAACTCCTGTGCGGCGGTCGAGCCGGCCTCCCGGATGTGGTAGCCGGAGACCGACAACGGCTTGTAGCGCGGAATCCGCTGCGCGCAGAACTCCATCAGGTCGCCGATCAGCCGCAGGTGCGGCTCGGGGCCGAACAGCCATTCCTTCTGGGCGATGTACTCCTTGAAGATGTCGGTCTGCAGGGTGCCGTCCAGCGTGGCCAGGTCGGCGCCCTGACGTTCGGCAGCGACCAGATACATGCAGAACACCGGCACCGCCGGCCCGGAAATGGTCATCGAGGTGGTGACCGCCGCCAGGTCGATGCCCTCGAAGAGCATGTCCATGTCGGCGGCGGAGTCGATCGCCACGCCGCAGTGGCCGACCTCGCCGAGCGACTGCGGGTCGTCGGAGTCGCGGCCCATCAGCGTCGGCATGTCGAACGCGACCGAGAGCCCGCCGCCGCCGGCACCGAGGATCATCTTGTAGCGCTCGTTGGTCTGCCGGGCGTTGCCGAAGCCGGCGAACTGCCGGATCGTCCAGGTCCGCCCCCGGTAGCCGGTCGGATACAACCCCCGGGTGTACGGGTACTCCCCCGGCCAGCCGATCCGCTCGAACCCGGGCGCGTCGACGCCGTCCGGTGGACCGTAGAGCGGGTCCACCGGCGCACCGGACAGCGTGGTGAAGTCCGCGTCCCGTTTGGTCGCGGCGTCGTAGCGGGCCTGCCAGCGGGCACGGCCGGCGGCGATCTGTTCGGCGTCCATCGGGGCCTCCTCGTCGTACGGCGACTCCGAGTCTAGAGGCTCACTGAACGATCGCTAAGCCCACGGGATGGGATCGTCGCCGCGAACGTGGGACCGTCGCCCCGAATCGCCGATCGGACATGCCCGACCACCTGCTCCACCGACACCCGGACCGTCTCGCCGGTGGCCCGATCGGTCACCTCGACCACACCATCGGCCAGTGACCGCTTACCGACGGTGACTCGCACCGGGATGCCGACCAACTCGACATCGCGGAACTTCACCCCGGCCCGCTCCGCCCGGTCGTCGATCACCACGTCGATCCGCTCGGCCACCAGCTGCTGGTAGATCCGTTCGCCGGTCTCGGCGACCGGGCCGTCGTCGACCTGGGCCAGCACCACCGCCACCTCGAACGGGGCGACCGCCACCGGCCAGACGATTCCCTTGTCGTCGTGGTGGCTCTCCACCACCGCCGCCATCGCCCGCTCCACACCGATCCCGTAACTACCCATGATCACCGGAACCCGCTTGCCGGCCTGGTCGAGCACTGACGCGTCCAGGGCCTCGCTGTAGCGGTACCCGAGCTTGAAGATGTGCCCGACCTCGATCGCCCGGCGTACCCGCAGCGGCTGGCCGCACCGCACGCACGGCTGGCCGGCGGCGACCGTACGCAGGTCGGCCCACCGACCCACCGCGATGTCCCGGCCGACGTCGACCCCACGCAGGTGGACCCCGTCGACGTTGGCACCGGTGAACATGTCCCGCCGGCCACGCAACGCCTCGTCGGCGATCACCGGCAGCTCGGCCGCCACCCCGACCGCGCCCAGGCTGCCCGGCGACGCGCCCAACGCCGCCCGGATCTCGTCGACGTGCGCCGCCCGCAGCTGTGCCGCCCCGGTGGCGTCGGCCAGCTTCTGCTCGTGCAACGGGTGGTCGCCGCGCAGCAGCACCAGGGTGAGCTGGCCGTCCAGCACGTACACCAGGGTCTTGATCTGCCGGTCGGCCGGTGCCGCGAAACCCACCGCGAGGTCGTCGATCGTGCGTACCCCCGGGGTGTCGAACGGCCGCGGCGCATCGGACCCGGCGGTGTCCGGCTGTTGTGCCTCGGTGGCGTCCGGCGGCGGATCGACCCGCGACGTGGCCTTCTCCAGGTTGGCGGCGTAGCCGCAGCCGGGACAGTCCACCACCTCGTCCTCGCCGGTCGGCGCCGGACACATGAACTCCACCGACGCCGACCCGCCCATCGCGCCGCTGGACGCCTGCACCGCGATCGCCGGGATGCCCAACCGGGCGAAGATCCGCTGGTACGCGTCGTGATGCAGGTCGAAGGAGCGGTCCAGCCCGTCGGCGGCCAGATCGAAACTGTACGAGTCCTTCATGGTGAACTCGCGGGTGCGCATCAACCCCGCCTTGGGCGGGGCTCGTCGCGGAACTTCGTCTGGAACTGGTACCACAGCTGCGGCAACTCCCGGTAGGAGTTCAGCTCCTGGGCGAGGGTCGTGAAAATCTCCTCGTGGGTCATGCCCAGGGCGAGGTCGGCGCCTCGGCGGTCGCGCAATCGGAACATCTCCTCGCCCATCGAGTCCCACCGGCCGGTCTTGCGCCAGATCTCCGCCGGATGCAGCGCCGGCAGGGCGAACTCCTGTGCCCCGATCCGCGTCATCTCGTCCCGGATCACCTCGATGACCTTGGCGCGGACCCGCACCGCGAGCGGCAGCAACGAGTAGTGCCCGGCCATCAGTTGCCGGATGAAGCCGGCCCGCAGCAGCAGCCGGTGGCTCGGCGCGTCGGCCTCCGCCGGGTCGTCGCGCAACGTGGGGACATGCAACTGCGACCAGCGCATGATCACCTCTCGATCGTCCGGCCACGCGTTCAGGAACCACACAGCGTCGGCAGGGTTTGAGTCCAGGTAGCGATGGCAACGTAACGCGGCATGGTTGCCGACCCCGACGACACCCCCTCGACCCGACGATTCAGCCGGCGTCGCCTGCTCGGTGTCGGCGGCGGGTTGGTCGCCGCCGGAGCCAGCGGGGCCGCCGGCTTCGGGTTCGGACGCGGCGCGGCGGTGCCCACGGCCGAACCGGCACCCGAGGTCGGACCCGACCACCTACGCAGCTACGCCACCCGACCGGACCTGCGAATCCCGGTCGTCGAGACGACCGTCGACGGCCCGGTGACCGACGGGCTGATCTTCCTGACCCCGGCCGCCGGTGCCGGCGGCCGAGGGCCGCTGATCGTCGACGGCGACGGCGAGCCGGTCTGGTTCCGGCAGGTCGCCGGGCCGGCCGACGTCGCCGTCGACCTGCGGGTGCAGCGGCTCGCCGGCGAGCCGGTGCTGACCTGGTGGGAAGGCTCGATCGTCAGCGGCGTCGGTGGCGGCGAGTTCGTCATCGCCGACAGCACGTACCAGGAGATCACCCGAATCCGCGCCGACGGCGACCTGCCGACCGACCAGCACGACTTCATCCTGACCGAGGACGGTACGGCGCTGTTCTTCGTCTACGAGCTGGTCGCCGCCGACCTGTCCACGGTCGGCGGCATCGCCGACGGTGCGCTCTACGACGGGGTGATCCACGAAGTGGAGGTCGGCACCGGCCGGACCGTGCGCCGCTGGCAGGCCCGCGACCACGTGCCGCTCACCGAGTCGTACGCCGATCCGCCCGCCGACGACCAGGCCCGCACGCCGTACGACTTCTTCCACCCGAACTCGGTCGACGTCGACCACGACGGCCATCTGCTGGTCTCGGCCCGGCACACCTGGACCATCTACAAGATCGACCGCGACAGCGGGGCGGTGCTGTGGCGTCTCGGTGGCAAACGCAGCGACTTCGACCTCGACGAGGATGCCGGCTTCTCCTGGCAGCACGACGCCCGACGGCGCTCCGACGGCACCATCGGGATCTTCGACAACCGGGCGGGCATCAGCGACGAGGCGGAGCAGTCCCGTGGCCTGGTCCTCGCCGTCGACGAGACCGGCCGCACCGCGTCGGTGGTCCGCGAACTGCCGCCGCCGGGCAACCTGCTCGCCCGTACCCAGGGCGGGGTGCAGGAGCTGCCCGGCAACCGTTCGTTCGTCGGCTGGGGTGCCGAGCCGCACTTCTCCGAATACGCCGAGGACGGCACCATGGTGTTCGCCGGTCACCTGCCCGAAGACAACGGCTCCTACCGGGCGTACCGGTTCGACTGGACCGGGCGACCGACCGGCCGGCCCGCCGTCGTCGCCGAGGCCAGCAGCGGCGAGGCGGTCACCGTGCGGGTCAGCTGGAACGGTGCCACCGAAGTCGCGAGCTGGCAGGTACGCGGCGGTGCCCAGCCGAGCGGGTCGACGGTGCTCGGCGAGGCCGACCCGACCGGCTTCGAGACCGCTGTCACCGTGCACGGTCCGGTCGCGTACGTGGTGGTCGACGCGCTCGACGCCGATCGGCGGACCCTGGCGTCGTCGGTCACCGTCCCGGTGCGCCCGGCCGAGGGCACCTGACCGGGCATATGCTCGACGACGTGGACTTGCGGATCTTCACCGAACCCCAGCAGGGCGCGAGCTACCAGCAGCTTCTCGCGGTAGCCCGATGCGCCGAGGACGCCGGCTACGACGCGTTCTTCCGGTCCGATCACTACCTGGTGATGGGCGACGCGGACGGGCTGCCCGGGCCGACCGACGCTTGGACCACCCTGGCCGGGCTGGCCCGCGACACCGGCCGGATCCGGCTGGGCACGCTGATGAGCGCGGCCACCTTCCGGTACCCGGGCCCGCTGGCGATCACCGTGGCGCAGGTGGACGAGATGAGCGGCGGCCGGGTCGAGTTCGGCGTCGGTGCCGGCTGGTTCGAGGCCGAGCACACCGCGTACGGCATTCCGTTCCCGCCGCTGGCCGAACGCTTCGACCGGCTGACTGAGCAACTCGCGATCATCACCGGACTCTGGGAGACCCCGGTCGGCGGCACGTTCGACTACCCGGGCAAGTACTACCAGGTGACCGGTTCGCCTGCGCTGCCGAAGCCGGTGCAGCGGCCGGGACCACCGGTGCTGATCGGCGGCAAGGGACGCAAGCGGACGCCGCAGTTGACCGCCCGCTACGCCGACGAGTTCAACGTCCCGTTCGAGGGCATCGACGAGTCGGCGCGGCTGTTCGGGCAGATCCGCGCGGCCTGCGCGGCGGGTGGCCGCGACCCGGACAGCCTGCGGCTGTCCAACGCGCTGGTCCTCTGCTGCGGTCGCGACGACGCCGAGGTGGCCCGCCGGGCGGCGGTGATCGGTAGGGAGCCCGACGAGCTACGCGCGAACGGCCTGGCCGGTACGCCGGCCGAGGTGGTGGAGAAGATCGGCCGGTACGCCGAGATCGGCGCCCAGCGGATCTACCTGCAGGTGCTGGATCTGGCCGACCTCGACCACCTGGAACTCGTCGCCGCCGAGGTCGCACCACAACTGTGACGCCGGAAGTCTGGCGGCGATGTCAGCGGGAGTTGACGGCGAGAAAGACAGTTCCGCTGGCCAGGTCGAGGTAGACCCGGCCGCTGAAGCGGGCCGTCTGGACCTCCTGCTCGTACTGGTGGCTGTGCCGCCAGTCCGCGCCGGTCGGCACGTACGGTCGCAGGCCGGCGCTCATCGTGGTGTCCCAGTCTGCGCCGGCCGGCCGCCAGTCGTACTTGCCGCGCAGCGCAGGCAGGTCCTCCTGATGGAGTTGCACGACAGCCTGGATCAGTACGTCGGACGGGCCGGGCACGCGCGGGTCACCGCCACCGACGACGGAGCCTTGCCAGTGCACCTGGCTGAACTCGCCCAGCGCCGGAAAGCGATCAGCGATCGGCGGCCGGTCCGTCCTGATCTGGGCTGTGGCCATGAGGTCCTCCTCCGTCACCTGGGCGGCCGGCGGGTCGGACGCCGCATCGGCGCCGCAGCCGGCGATCACGCCCGCCAGCAACGCGGCGGCGGCACAGCGGAAGATCCGACGACTAGCCATCGGCGATCCCATCTACTCTGTCCTCTCCCGGCGCGTTGCGCTGCGGACCACTCGGAGTCGTCACCGTCGCGCCGGGCGCGTCGCCGATCGTCCAGCTGACTGTTCGCTCGACCTCGCCGTACGTACGGAACTGCTGCGCCCAGCCAAGCGTCGAGAACCGTCCGTTCTCGGCGTCCGGTGCGCCAGTGGCGATGTCGGCGGCATCTGCGTTGAAGTTGTACATGTCCTCGGCGTGCACAACGATCCGCATCGTCGCCTGGTCACCGACGACCACCACTTCCGAGGTGCCGTACACGGTGTGATCGCCGATGGCCTTCTGCCAGTTTTCGGTGCTGGCCGGATACTGTCCGCCTATCGATTCCGCTGCGCTGACCGGATCCCCTGCCAGCTGGAAGCTGGTGTCGCCGCTGCGCAGATAGATCTGTTCGGCCGCAAGCTGCGCTGCCGCGATCTCGCCATCGACCACTTGAGCGATCATCGGATCCTCGCGATAGGCTTCTTCATAGTCGATCTCGAAATCGGTGCCAAGGCCGGACATGTAATGCGCGTATGTCGCGGTCGCATCGTCGAGGTCGGGTCGGGCCGCTTGAGCGGCTCGAAGCATCCCGCGCCATTTGTTCCAGCTGGCGTAGTCCGCAGGTGTCGCCGTCGCCGTCGGATCGTAGGGGAAGTCGTCGTCGAACCGCAGCGTCGGCGACTCCGGCGGGCCTCGGTGGTACCGCGATCCCGGCGCGGCCAGCTCCTCCCCGATCACAGCGCCGACTATCTGGGCGCTCACCTCGGAATTCGCCAGGAAGTCGGGAAGCAGCCGGTAGGCGCGCTCAAGCTGGTCGACCGCGTACCGACGCGCAGTCGTCTCGATCCGGGCGGCGTCGTCGTACGCGACAGTGGCCAGGGCCCACAGCCGGTCGGCATCGAGACGGATCCGCTCGATCACGTCCTGATGGCCGATCTCGGCAACGAAATCCAGCGCTCCGGTGACACTGCGCAGGTCGTTCCACTGACGCAGCGGGTCGGACAGGAGCACCACGATCGACTGGGTTGCCGCCACGTCGGCGATCAGCACGCCAAGTGCGTTCTCGGCCGCCACTCCGTCACGAAACCGCACCAACGCCCGGGACTGCGCGTCGGCGTACGCCGTCAGCGCGTCGCCGGCTTTGTCGAAGCCGTCGTGCAACTCCTCGGCGACCCGTATCGCCTCGGTCAGCCGCCGTTCGTACAGCGTGCTCGCGTCGGACCGCCACTCGATCCGACCGGACAGCGACATGAGATCGGGCAGGGCAGCGAGCAGCGCGGCCTTCATCTTGCCGCACTCCTCGCCGACCGCGCCGACGTACCCTGGCCGCATGGCCTCGATGTACTCGACGGCGTCCCGGTACGCCATCACTCACCCCGGCCGTCGATCAGCCGACAGAAAGCGCGACTCGGACAGGAACTGATTCATTTGCGTTGCGGTTGCCGCGTCGGTCTCCTCGTATCCTTGCCCGGCCGAGCCGACCCGAGTCGACAGCGCCGCGAGCAGCGCGATGACGTCCTGATACTGGTCCCGGGCGAACTCGCAGAATCTTCGCATAGCCGCAGCGACCTGCGGGTGACTCACCGGCGCCGCCCAGTCGAGCAGGAAGAGATCGAACTGACTGCCTTGCAGGTCTCTGGACCGGTCGCTGAGCAACACGGCGTGGTCCCGTAGCGCATCCGAGTCGAGCTCGACATCCGGTGGCGTCGCCATCGCACCTCCCTGGCAATTGCTCCCACCATACGATCGACTGCTTTCCTGGACAATGTCGATCAACCCCCGGTGACAGATGCGCGACAATGCCGAGGAAGAACGATCTTGATATGGCGGTTGTCGATGTTACTACCAAAGGCCGAGCACCGTCGGAACATATCGACCCCCACGGAGCCCAGGCCCACCCGGCAGGGCTCTGACATGAAAATTCCAGGACGCCGCCGCAGTGGTGCGCGCCATGCACGAACTCGCCGCCCGGACCGGCGTACCGGCACTCACCGACACCCGGGTGGCCCGGATGCGCGCCGCCAACCGCCGATTCGCCGCCGCCTGCGCGGCCGACGACCTCGACACCGCGCTGGTCGCCGACGACGAACTGCACGACGTGCTGGTCGATGCCAGCGGCAACCGGGCCGCCGCCACGACCATCGCCCGCTACCCGCCCCTGATCCGTCGGCTGGAACGCCGCCAGTTCAGTCCCGCCGGTGCCCGCCGCACGGTGGAGCTGCACGAACAGCTGATCGACGCCTGCGCCGCACGGGACGCCGAGGGGGCGACCCGGATCACCGCCCGGATCTGGCAGTCGCTGGTGGAACTCGCCGCCGACCCGTCCCTCAGCTGACCTGACCCCGCCGAGACACCGGGAGACCAGACATGTCGATCGCCTCGTTCGAGCTCGCCGCCTCGGCGGCCTCGGCTTCGCCAACTGGGCGTACGAGGTCGCCGAACAGGAACGGCGCCCGGCCGATGTCGAGCTGGACGAGCGTTACCACGCCGGGGTGTACGGCGTACCGGACGACGCCACCCTGGACGCGATGCGGCTGGCCGCCCGGACCGAAGGCATGATCACCGACCCGGTGTACGAGGGCAAGTCGATGGCCGGGCTGATCGATCTGGTCGCCGGGGCGAGATCGGCCGTGACGCCTCGGTGCTCTACGCGCACCTCGGCGGTCAGCCGGCGCTCAACGGTTACAGTGCGTTGTTCTCCTGATCCGGCTCGGACCAGCGGCGGGTCAACTCGGCCCGGCCGTCGAGCAGATGCAGCTCGGCGTCGCAGGCGGCGGCGGCTTCCGGGTCGTGGGTGGCGAACACGACGGTCGCGCCCCGGTCCGCCTCGGCCCGTAGCAGTTCGAGGACCAGCTGACGGTTGGCCGCGTCCAATTCGCTGGTCACCTCGTCGGCGAGCAACACGTCGCCGCCCAGCGCGAGCGCCCGGGCCAGGGCGGTGCGCTGCTGCTGGCCACCGGACAGTTCCTCGACGAGCTGATCGGTCTGCCCGGCGAGCCCGAGGCGCTCCAGCGCGGCCGCACCGCTGCGTCGCGCCTCGACCGGGCTCAACCCGGACGCGATCAGCGTCACCTGCAGATTCTCCCCGGCGGTCAGCACCGCGGCGAGCCCGTTGTCCTGCGGCACCAGCACCACCTTGCGGGTGACGGCGTGGTCCCGGTCGCGCAGTGGCTCACCGCCGAGCAGGACCGTGCCGGAGACCGGCCGCAGCACGCCGGCCATCGCCGAGAGCAGGGTGGTCTTGCCGGCGCCGGATGGTCCGGTGACCGCCAACAGCCGCCCGGGTGGCACGGTCAGGGTGACGTCGCGCAACACCGGATCCGTGGTGCCGTAGCCGAGGGTGGCCGCGTCGAGTTGGATGGTCGTGTGGTCGACGGTGGTCTGCACGTGCCGACCCTAACGAACCAGACGCCGGTTCGGTGCCCCCAGCGAGCCGCCCGATCATTCCAGGCGGGCCCGGCACGCTCGATGGCGCGGTCAGCCCGATGGTGGGGTCAGCCCGATGGCACGGTCAGCTCGTCGAGCAGAAGGTCGGCGGCGGTGTACGGGTCGAGCCGGCCAGCAAGCACCTCGGCGGCGAGCTCGGTCAACCGCGTACCGCCGCGTAACGTGCTGATCCGGCCCCGCAGCCGGCCCAGCGCGATCGCCTCGACCTCGGCGGCGGCCCGCCGCGCCCGCCGGGCGGCCAGCTCACCGTGGCCAGCCAGCCACTCGAGGTGCCGGCCGAGCTCGCCGACGAGCTCGTCGATGCCGTCGCCCTGGGCGGCGACCGTACGCAGTACCGGCGGGCGCCAGCCGCCGGGTCCCGTCGCGGCCAGCGCGATCATGCCTTTGAGGTCCCGTACGGTCGCGTCGGCCCCGTCGCGGTCGGCCTTGTTGACCACGAAGACGTCGGCGATCTCCAGGATGCCGGCCTTGACCGCCTGGATCGCGTCGCCCATGCCCGGGGCGAGCAGCACCACCGTGCTGTCGGCCAACCCGGCCACCGCTACCTCGGCCTGACCGACCCCGACGGTTTCGATCAGCACCACGTCGCACCCGACGCCGTCGAGGACGCGCACCGCCGCCGGTGTCGCCGCGGAGAGGCCACCGAGATGGCCCCGGCTGGACATCGACCGGATGTAGACACCCGGATCGGTGGCGTGTTCCTGCATCCGTACCCGGTCGCCGAGGATCGCCCCACCGGTGAACGGGCTGGACGGGTCGACGGCGAGTACGCCGACCCGCTGGCCACGCCCGCGCAGCACCCGGACCAGCTCGCTGGTGGTGGTCGACTTGCCCACGCCGGGTGCCCCGGTCAGTCCGACCACCTGGGCGTTTCCGGTGTACGGGGCCAGCTCGGCGGCGACCAGCGGAAGTTGTGCGGTGCCCGACTCCACCAGGGTGATCAGCCGGGCGACCGATCGCGCGTCACCGTCGCGCGCCTGCCGGACGAGTGCGGGAACGTCGCGGGTACCGGCCCTGGTCACTGGCCTGCGGGCACCCGCAGGATCAGGGCGTCGCCCTGACCGCCGCCACCGCAGAGCGCGGCGGCACCGGTGCCGCCGCCCCGGCGCCGCAGTTCCAGCGCGAGGGTCAGTGCGAGGCGCGCGCCGGACATTCCGATCGGGTGACCGAGTGCGATCGCCCCGCCGTTGACGTTGACGATGTCGGCGCCGACCCCGAGGTCGCGCGTCGACTGGACGCCCACTGCGGCGAACGCCTCGTTGATCTCGATCAGGTCGAGGTCGGCGACGGTCATCCCCGCTTTGCCCAGCGCGTGCCGGATCGCGTTGGACGGCTGTGAGTGCAGTGAGTTGTCCGGGCCCGCGACGTTGCCGTGCGCGCCGATCTCGGCGATCCAGCCGACACCGAGCGCCTCGGCGCGGGCCTTGCTCATCACCACGACGGCGCAGGCACCGTCGGAGATCGGCGAGGAACTGCCGGCGGTGATGGTGCCGTCGGGGGTGAACGCCGGGCGCAGCCGGGCCAGTGACTCGACCGTGGTGTCCGGCCGGATGCCCTCGTCGGTGGTCAGATGCACCGGGTCGCCCTTGCGCTGGGGCACCTCCACCGGGGTGATTTCCTCGGCGAAGACGCCGTTCTTCTGGGCGACGGCGGCTCGCTGGTGGCTGGCGGCGGCGAACGCGTCCTGCTCCGCGCGGCTGATGCCGTGCCTGGTGCCGTGCCGCTCGGTCGACTCGCCCATCGCACAGCAGTCGAACGCGTCGGTGAGACCGTCGAGGGCCAGGTGGTCGGCGATCACGACGTCGCCGTACTTGTAGCCGGCCCGCTGGCCGCGCAGCAGGTGCGGGGCGTTGGTCATGGACTCCATGCCGCCGGCGACCACGACGTCGAACTCACCGGCCCGGATCAGCTGGTCGGCCAGCGCGATCGCGTCGAGCCCGGACAGGCAGACCTTGTTGATGTTGAGCGCCGGTACGCTCATCGGGATGCCGGCGCCGACGGCGGCCTGCCGGGCGGGCATCTGCCCGGTGCCGGCCTGCAGCACCTGGCCCATGATCACGTACTGCACCTGGTCGGGTTCGACACCGCCGCGACCCAGCGCTGCGGAGATGGCGACCGAGCCCAGGGTCGTCGCCGGGAAGTCCTTGAGGTTGCCGAGTAACCGGCCCATCGGGGTTCGCGCGCCGCTGACGATCACCGAGGTCATGGGGTTCCGCCTCCACACAGTGGGAAAAGGCCGGGATGCCGGCGACAGCTTAACGATGGTTCGGCCAGACTAACCCGATGACGGAAGATGCTCCCGCCGAGGTCGCTGCGGACTACGTCACAGACATCGGGCTGCTCAAGATCGACCACGTCGGTATAGCAGTCGCGGATCTGGACACCGCCGTCGACTTCTACACCCGCACGTTCGGCATGCGCTGCGTGCACACCGAGGTCAACCACGCCCAAGGGGTACGCGAGGCGATGCTGTCCGTCGGGCCGTCACCCGACGGCGGCCAGGTTCAGTTGCTCGCCCCGTTGTCCCCGGAATCGACGATCGCCCGGTTCCTGGACCGCAACGGCCCCGGCATCCAGCAGTTGGCCTACACGGTGCTGGACATCGACGCCGCGTGCGCCGCGCTGCGTGAGCGTGGCCTGAGGTTGCTCTACGACGCACCTCGGCCTGGCACCGCAGGTTCCCGGATCAACTTCGTGCATCCCAAGGATGCCGGCGGGATCCTGGTGGAGTTGGTGCAGCCGGCCGGCACGCCGGTCGAGCGGGGATGATCGGTTCGCCGACGTTGCCGCCGGTCGTTCCTACCGGCGTGGCACGACAACCGCGCCGGCGAATATCGATAGTGACCGCGTGACGGCACATCCACCACCGGGAAAACTCCGCTAAGTATCCGCGTGCTTACAATTCGTATGCGGATCGCTGGTTGGTCGGAAAAGATGACCATGTCGGCTATCGTGGCGACGGGCAGTCCGCTCTTGCGAAGCCCCCTGGTGTGTCTGCCACTATGTCCCAATGCCCCAGCAGCCCTCCTCCCTTGCGTTCTTCGATAACGCCAGCGCTCCGCACGACTTCACCGTCGTGCTTCGTGGCTACGACCGCAACCAGGTGGATGACCACCTGCAGCGGCTGGTAGCCGCCCTCACTCAGTCGGAGCAGGTCCGGGCTGAGGCCGAGCAGCGAATGAACGACGCACAGCGCCGGCTCCGCCAGGCCGAGCAGCGGCTCAACTCGCTCGAGCAGAAGCTCACCGACACCAACAAGCAGCTCGAGGAGAACAACCGACCCACCCTCTCCGGTCTGGGCACCCGGGTGGAGCAGATTCTCCGGCTCGCCGAGGAGCAGGCCAACGATCACCGCGGCGAGGCCAAACGGGAGTCCGAGGGCATCCTGTCCGCGGCCCGGCTGGAGGCCCGCGAGATCACCGACAAGGCGCGAGCCGAAGCGGCGGCGATGAAGGCCGGTGCCGAGCGCGAAGCGGGCAGCGTGCGCACCGCGGCCGAACGGGAGGCGGCCGAGGTCCGGGTGCAGGCCCGGCGCGAGGCGGACACGCTGCGGGCCGACGCGGAACGGGAGACCAAGCAGCTGCGCGCGGTGACCGCTCATGAGGTCGCCGAGCTGAAGTCGACCGTGGAGCGTGAGGTGGCGACGCTGCGGGCCACCGCCGAACGGGAGATCACTCAGCTGCGGGCCAAGGCCGCCCGCGAGGCCGAGGAGAAGCGCGCCGAGGCGACCAAGCTGCTGACCGACGCGCGGGACAAGCGCGACAAGGACCTGCAGGCGCTGGAGCTGCAGTTGGCCGAGCGTCGGGAGAAGGCCGAACGCGAGGAGTCCGAGCGGCACGCCGCCCAGGTGGCGCAGACCCAGCGGCTCGTCGCCGAGGCCGAAGGACGCGCCCGGGCAGCCGAGGAGCGCGCCAAGGAGATCGAGCAGCGGGCCGAGGCCCGCCGGATCGAGTCCGAGCGCAGCGCGCAGGAGACCGTCGACAAGGCCAAGGCCCTGGCCGACAAGACCCTCAACGAGGCTCGGGCCGAGGCGAATCGGCAGCTCACCGAGGCCCGGACCGAGGCCGAGCTAACCACGCAGGCCGCCCGCCGCGAGGTGGAGGACCTGACCCGGCAGAAGGACGCCGTCACCTCGCAGCTGGGTCAGATGCTGTCCGGCCTGGCCGGGATCGTCCCCGGCTCGCCGCCGGCGGACGCCAAGGCGGAGTCCGGCGAGGGCTCCGATCGGGCGAACACCAAAGCGTCGGGTTGAGCCGCCACAGATAACGACAAGCCCGTCGAAGGGCCGCGGTGGGACACCGGCGCGGCCCTTCGACGTATGCGACAGTCGTATCCGAGGACCGTCAGTGGCACACGAGCGGCACTGACGACACACCGACAGCTACTGACCGCATCCGATCCGTCGTTTCCGCATACCCGCGTTACGAATCGTTCACACCTGGCAATCCATCCGAAGTGACGCGCGTCCTGTCAGGAGCGTGGGTATCGCCGCGGAACGGGGCGCTGCGTGTGAGGATGGAGCCATGGCGCAAGGCGAAGAACTCTTCACCCTCGACGGGGACTCCACGTCCGGGCCCAACTTTGAGCTGGCCATGCGGGGGTACGACCGACGCCAGGTCAACCGGTACATCGCCCGCACCGAAACCGAGCTGGCCACCCTCAACGAGGAGCGCGAGCAGGCGTACGTTCAGTTGCACACCATGGCCGCGCAGATCGAGCAGCTGCAGGCGGACCTGACCGAGGCCCGCAGGGAGACCAGCTTCATCGGTCAGGTGTCGTTCCGGCATCTGGGACCCCGGGTCGAACAGATTCTCGCCCTCGCCGAAGATCAGGCCACCGAGATCCGGTTCCATGCCGCAGAGGAGATCAACACCCGTCGGGCAGAGGCCGAGCAGGTGCTGGCCGACGCCCGGCAGCAGGCCGACACCGCGATCCGCGACTTCGAACTGGCGCTGGCCGCCCGCCGCGCCGAGGAGGACAAGGCGAACGCCGCCCGCCGCGCCGAGGCGGAGGCGATGGTGGCCACCGCCCGCGACGACGCGGAGAACCTGCGGGTCGCCGCCGAAGCGGCATTGGTCGCCGCCCGGGAGGAGGCCGACCAGCTACTCGCCGCCGCCCAACAACAGGCCGACGACGTGATCCACGCGGCGCAGCGCGAAGCCGACCGCACCGTCAAGGCTGCTCAGCGGGAGGCCCGCGACATCGTGACCACCGCGCAGGAGCAGGCCACCCTCACCGTGGACACGGCGCAGGAGACCGCCACGCGGACCGTGGCCGAGGCCAACGCCACCGCCGAGCGTCTGGTCACCCAGACCCGGATGGAGACCAGCCGGATGGTCACCACCGCGCAGGAGGAGGCCACGAACCTGCGCGAAGCGGCCGAGGCCGCCGTCGCCGCGGCGCGATCAGACGCCGAACGCATCCGCGCGGAAGGTGAGGCAGCCGCCGAGGCGGCCCGGCGGGAAGCCGCCCAGGCGGTGGAGCAGGCCACCGAGTACGTCGCCCGCACCCACGCCGAGACCGAGGCGTTCGTCACCCAGACCCGATCCGAGCTGGACCAGGAGGTCACCGCCCGCCGCGACCAGGTCGAGCGGGAGACGGCCGCACTGCGTGACGAGGCGCAGCGCGAGGTCGACCAGCGGCGCGCCACGATGGAGCAGGACATCGCCGAGCTGCGCACCGTGGCCGAGCAGGAGGTGGAGCAGTGGCGCAGCAGCGCCCAGGAGATCATCGCCAACCAGCGCGGTGAGGCCGAGGAGTACGCCACGCACGTGCGGGCCCGGGCCGAGGAACAGGCGGTCACCATCCGCCAGCAGGCCGAGGAGTACTCGTTGAGCACCCGGGGCGCTGCCGACGAGCACGCCGCGAGCATCCGCCGGCTCTCCGAGGAGCACGCGGCGATCGCCCAACGCCAGCTGGCCAGCAGCCAGCAGCAGGTCGCCTCCGCCCAGCGTGAGGTGGTCGCCGCCGGCCAGCAACTCACCGAGGTACTGCAGGAGGTCGCCGAGGCCCAGCAGGCGCTCGCCGACCTGCGCCACCAGATGGTGCTCACCCGACAGGAGTCCGACGAGTCGCAGCGCACCCTGAACGCGGTCCGCGCCGAGCTGGGGGCCGAACAGCAGCGCCTCGCCGGGATGCGTGACTCGGCACCGGCCACCGCCCCGGCCGAACCGGTGGCCGACGCGCAACCGCGAACCACCCCGGAGCCGGCCGCCGACGAGGACGTGACGCCCGAGGACGCGTTGCCGGTCGACGCGGTACCGGCCGAGGCGGTGTCGGTCGAGCAGACCGCTGAGAAGGTCACGGCGGGTGCCGGCGACCGGGAACGCCGCACCCACGCCCAACCCTGACCCGGCCGGCTGCCCGCCCGGCCGGGCGGGCAGCGGATCCGGCTGGCTCAGGCACCGCCTACGCGGTCACTCTTCGGTGAGCGACCCGTCGCGTTCGACGTAGCGCTGCCCGGTCCGGGGGCAGAGGTAGCTGCCGGCTGCGTCGGTGTCCGGTGCCTCGACCAGCGGTACGCCGGCCCGCCCGACCCAGCCGACCCGCCGCGCCGGCACTCCGACGACCAGCGCGAAGTCCGGCACGTCCCGGGTGACCACGGCACCGGCGGCGACCGTGGCCCAGCGGCCGATCCGCACCGGGGCGATGCAGACCGCCCGGGCACCGACCGACGCGCCGGTGCCGATGGTGACACCGACCGCGGTCCAGTCGTCGCCGGTCTTGAGCCGCCCGTCCGGGGTCACCGCCCGCGGATACTCGTCGTTGGTCAGCACCGCCGCCGGGCCGACGAACACCCCGTCGCCCAGTTGCGCCGGCTCGTAGACCAGGGCGTGGTTCTGCAGCTTGACGTTGTCGCCGAGCCGCACCCCCGGCCCGACGTACGCGCCCCGGCCGATGACGCAGTCGCGCCCGACGGCCGCCTCCTCGCGGATCTGGGCGAGGTGCCATACCCGGGTGCCCGCACCGATGGTGGCCGCGTCGGAGACGTCGGCGGAGCCTGCGACGGTGACGTCCGGATGTGATGACGTTGCGGTCAACGGAATATCCTCCCTGGTCACCGGCCCGGACCACCGGCGGTTCGGCACGGTGGCCGGCGATGCCCGCACACTCTAGGGGGTCGGCGGCGCAGCCGATGTCGGGAACCCGACCCTCCGGCCCACAAGAGCCGACTCTCCGGTCGGGCATTGGCCGACAGGAGGCCACAAGGCGACGAAGGTACCTCGTGACCTCGCGGTTGTGCCGGGTTTACGTCACAGCGCTAGCGTCTACGCGGCAACGCTCGGTAGCTTCCGAACGGACCCTCTCCGCCGGGCCCGCCGATGCTCTGTGCCCGCGATTTCGGTGGCCCCGGGTCTGCCCGGCGATCGCCGGGTCAGCACGCCCCCCGACGAAATGGATTCCCGTGACTCATCCGCCTGCCACGCCGGACGAGCCCATCGGCGTAGCCGTCATCGGCGCCGGCTACTGGGGCCCCAATCTGGTCCGCAACTTCATGTCCAGCCCGGCGTACCGGCTGCGCTGGCTCTGTGACCTCGATCTCGACCGCGCCCGCACGGTGCTCGGCGGCTACTCCACCGTCGGCGCCACCGACGACCTGGCGCGGGTCCTCGCCGACGACGCGGTGCAGGCCGTGGCGATCGCCACCCCGGCCGGCACCCACCTCGACGTCGCCCTGGCCGCGCTGCGCGCCGGTAAGCACGTACTGGTCGAGAAGCCGCTGGCCGCCAACCACGCCGACGGGGCACGCCTGGTCACCGAAGCGCAGCAGCGTGGCCTGACGCTGATGTGCGACCACACCTACTGCTACACCCCGGCGGTGCTTCGGATCCGGGAGATGCTGCACTCCGGCGAGCTGGGCGAGCTGCACTACCTGGACTCGGTACGGATCAACCTGGGTCTGGTACAGCGCGACATCGACGTGATCTGGGACCTGGCCCCGCACGACCTGGCCATCCTCGACTTCGTGCTGCCGCCGACCGTACGGCCGGTGGCGGTGGCGGCGCACGGTGCCGACGGTATCGGTGCCGGCCGGGCCTGCGTGGCCTACCTCACACTGCGGCTGAGCAGCGGCGCGATCGCCCACGTGCACGTCAACTGGCTCTCCCCGGTCAAGATCCGCACCACTATCATCGGCGGGTCGAAGCGGACCCTGGTCTGGGACGACCTCAACCCGAGCCAGCGGCTCGCCCTGTTCGACCGGGGTGTCGACGTGGCCACCTCCGACGAGCTCGGCACCGAGGCACGCCGCGACATGCTGGTGTCGTACCGCTCCGGCGACATGGTCGCCCCGGCGCTGACCGAGCGGGAGGCCCTGCGCACCATGGTCGACGAGTACGCCCGGGCCATCCGTACCGGCACCCCGGCCCTGACCGACGGCCGCTCCGGACTGCGGGTGCTGGCCATCCTGGAAGCCGCCACCCGCAGCCTCGCCGCCGGCGGCACGATGATCCCGCTGGACGAGGAGCCCCACCTATGACCGTCGTATCCGCTCCCGGCACCGCCCCGACGGTCGAGCTGAGCACAGCCACCGTCCTGGTGACCGGCGGCGCCGGCTTCATCGGATCGCACCTGGCCGAGCATCTCGTCTCGCTCGGGGCGCAGGTGGTGGTCCTGGACAACTTCCGCAACGGCACCCGGGACAACCTCGACTTCCCTGGCGCGGAGTCGATGCGGGTGATCGAGGGCGACATCTGCGACGCGCAGACCTGCGTCGACGCGATGACCGGAGTCGACGTCGTCTTCCACCTGGCCTGCCTCGGGGTGCGCCACTCGCTGCACAGCCCGGTGGAGAACCACCAGGTCAACGCGCTCGGCACGCTCAACGTGCTGGAGGCGGCGCGGGCCGCCCAGGTGTCCCGGCTGCTGTACGTGTCGACCTCGGAGATCTACGGCCGGGCGCTGGAGTTCCCGATCACCGAGGAGACCACCCCATGGCCGCTGACCGTCTACGGCAGCAGCAAGCTCGCCGGGGAGCACTACGCCCGCTCGTACCTGGAGTGCTGGGGGCTGCCGGTGGTCTGCGTACGGCCGTTCAACAACTACGGACCGCGATCGCACTTCGAGGGCGACTCCGGTGAGGTCATTCCCCGGTTCATCCTGCGGGCCCTGGCCGGGCAGCCGCCGGTGGTCTTCGGCGACGGCGGCGTCACCCGCGACTTCCTCTACGTCAAGGACTGCGTCGAGACCCTGGCCCGGGTCGCGCAGTCGCCCGACCTGGTCGGCGAGGTGGTCAACCTCGGCTACGGCGAGGAGCTGACCATCGGGCTGCTGGCCGAGACGGTGCTGGCGGCGGTCGGCCGCACCGACCTGCAGCCGGTCTTCGAAGCTCCCCGGCCGGCCGACGTGCCCCGGCTGTGGGTGGACACCTCCAGACTGCGCAAGACGATCGACTTCGCGCCCCGGGTGTCGCTGGCCGAAGGAATCAGCCACACCCTCGAATACTTCCAGCGGCTGCTGCGGGAGCAGCCCGGTGCCCTGGCCCGGATGCAGACCAAGAACTGGAGCCAGCAGGCATGAGCGAGACCACCCGCCGTATCCAGGTCATGCTGCCGATGCTCGGCGAGGAGGAGGAGCAGGCCGCCGCGGCGGCGATCCGTTCCGGGTGGGTGGCCCAGGGCCCCCGGGTGGCCCAGTTCGAGCGCGAGTTCGCCGCTGCCGTCGGCGCCGGGCACGGGGTGGCGGTCAGCTCCTGCACCACCGCCCTGCACCTGGCGCTGGTGCTGCACGGTGTCGGCCCCGGCGACGAGGTCGTCGTACCGTCACTCTCGTTCATCGCCACCGCGAACGCGGTCCGCCACGCGGGCGCCGAGCCGGTCTTCGCCGACGTCGAGCTGGCCACCGGCAACCTGACCGTCGAGACGATCGAGGCGGTACGCACGCCGCGTACCCGGGCGGTGATCGCGGTCCACCAGGGCGGCATGCCGTTCGACACGGCCGCGTTGCGCTCGGCCGCCGCCGGCTGGGGTCTCGTGCTGATCGAGGACGCGGCCTGCGCCGCCGGCTCCCGCGCGTACGGGCAGCCGGTCGGTGCCGGGGCGGCGGTCTCCGCCTGGTCGTTCCATCCCCGCAAGGTGATCACCACCGGCGAGGGCGGCATGCTGACCCTGGACGACTCAGACGGCGCGGTCCGGCTGCGCCGGCTGCGCGAACACGGCATGAACGTCTCCGCCGCCGATCGGCACGCCAGCGCCCAGCCGGTGCTGGAGGCGTATCTGGAGACCGCCTTCAACTACCGGATGACCGACATCCAGGCGGCGGTCGGCCTGGTCCAGGTGGGTAGGCTGGCCGGCCTGGTCGCCGGCCGCCGGGCGCTCGCCGCCCGCTACCACCAGCTGCTCGCCGGGATCGACGGGCTGGTCCCGGTGGTCGACCCGGCGTACGGCGAGACCAACTTCCAGTCGTTCTGGGTACGCGTCGACCCGACGTACGGCGTCGGTCGCGACGAGGTGCTGACCGAGTTGGCCGCTGCCGGGGTGTCGGCGCGGCGCGGCATCATGGCCGCCCACCTGGAGCCGGCCTACGCCCACGCCACCCCGGCCCCGCTGCCGGTGACCGAGCGGCTGACCCGGGACTCGTTGATCCTGCCGCTGCACCACCTGATCACCGAGGACGACCAGGACCACATCGTCGCGGTGCTGCGCAAACTGGCCGGCCGATGAGGGACCTGCTGATCGTCGGCGCCGGCGGGTTCGCCCGGGAAACCGCCGCCGCGATCGTCGCGGTCAACGCGGCCACCCCGGCCTGGCGGCTGCTCGGCTTCCTCGACGACGACCCGACGCTGCACGGCACCCAGCGGGTCGGCGTACCGGTGCTCGGCGGCACCGACCTGATCCACCGGCTGCCCGACGCGGCCGTGGTGGTCTGCGTCGGCAACCCGCACAACTACCGGTCCCGACAACGGCTGGTGCACCGGTTCGCCCTGCCGCCGCAGCGGTACGCCACCATCGTGCACCCGGCGGCCAGGGTCGGCGCCGGCTGCACCGTCGGGCCGGGCAGCGTACTGCTGGCCGGGGTGGATCTGACCGCCGAGGTGGCCGTCGGCGCGCACGTCGCGGTCATGCCGCAGGTGGTGCTGACCCACGACGACGTCGTCGAATCCTTCGCCACCATCGCCTCCGGGGTGCGTCTCGGCGGCGGGGTGGTGCTCGGCGAAGGCGTCTACGTCGGCGCCGGCACGCTGCTGCGCGAGGGCATCACTGTCGGTGCCTGGTCACAGCTGGGCATGGGCTCGGTGGTGCTGCGGGACGTGCCCGCCGGGCAGGTGTGGGTCGGCAGTCCGGCCCGTTTCCTGCGCCCGGTCGATCACCCGGGCGAGCCGCAGGTGGAACCCATCGTCGGAGCGCACATCGAATCGCAGTCGAGGAGTCACGCGTGAGCAGCATTCCCCTGGTTGACCTGGCCGCCGCCCATGCCGAGGTGGCCGAGGAGGTCGACGCCGGTTTCAAGCGGGTCATCGCCGACACGGCGTTCATCGGCGGGGCCGAGGTGGCCGCCTTCGAAGCCGAGTACGCCGCGTTCAGCGGGGTACCGCACTGCGTCGGGGTGGCCAACGGCACCGACGCGCTGGAGCTGGCCATGCGGGCGGTCGGAGTGGGCCCGGGCAACGAGGTGATCCTGCCGGCCAACACCTTCATCGCCACCGCCGAGGCGGTCGCCCGGGCCGGCGCCCGGGTGGTGCTGGTCGACTGCGACCCGGCGACGTACCTGATCGACGTGGCGGCGGCGCTGGCGGCCATCACCCCGGCCACCCGGGCGATCGCCCCGGTGCACCTCTACGGCCAGCTCGCCGATGTGCGGCTGCTGCGTGCCGGGTTGGCCGGGCGGGACATCGCGATCGTCGAGGACGCCGCGCAGTGTCAGGGAGCCACCCGGCACGGTGCCGGTGCCGGTGCCGACGGGATCGCCGCGACCAGCTTCTACCCGGGCAAGAACCTCGGCGCGTACGGCGATGCCGGTGCGGTGATCACCGGCGACGGGCAGCTGGCCGCCGACATCCGGCGGATGTCGGCGCACGGCAGCGTCCGCAAGTACGTGCACGAGGTGGTCGGGATGAACAGCCGGCTCGACGGGTTGCAGGCGGTGGTGCTGCGCGCCAAGCTGGCTCGGCTGGCCGACTGGAACGCCCGGCGCCGGGCGATCGCCGAACGCTACGACGAGCTGCTGGCCGGGCTGGACGTGGTCCGCCCGGTGACGCTGGCCGGCAACGAGCACGTGTGGCACATCTACTGCGTACGGGTGCCGGGCGGTGCCGTCCGCCGCGACGCGGTCCTGGCCTCGTTGAACGCCGCCGGCGTCGGTGCCGCCATCCACTACCCGGTCCCGGTGCACCTGACGCCGGCCTTCGCCGACCTGGGCTACCCGGCCGGGGCGTTCCCGCACGCCGAGTCGACCGCGCCGGAGCTGCTGTCGCTGCCGATCTACCCGCAGCTGACCGCCGCACAGCAGGACCGGGTCGTCGAAGCGCTGGCCGCCGCGCTGGCAGGCTGAGCGAGTCGACCGGTGTACGTCACCCTGCGCGACCGGCCCGGCTCGGACACCGCGGGCCGGACGGTCGGCCGGCGGGTCTCCAGCACCGTGCTGCTGCTCGGCACGGTCAGCCTGCTCACCGACGTCTCCTCGGAGATGGTCGCCTCGGTGTTGCCGCTGTACCTGACGGCGGTGGTCGGGCTGAGCCCGGTGGCGTACGGCTTCCTCGACGGTATCTACCAGGGGGTCAGCGCCCTGGTCCGGATCGCCGGTGGGTACGCCGGGGACCGGGGCGGGCGGCCGAAGTGGGTGGCGGTTGCCGGCTACGGTGCGTCGGCGCTGAGCCGGATCGCGATGCTGCCGGCCCAGGGCTTCGCCGCGATCACGGCGGTGATCACCACCGACCGGCTCGGTAAGGGGCTGCGGACCGCGCCCCGGGACGCGTTGATCGCCGCGTCGTCGGATCCGGCGACGCTGGGGCGGGCGTTCGGGGTGCACCGGGCGCTGGACACCTTCGGTGCCGCGCTCGGCCCGCTGGTCGCGTTCGCCCTGTTGGCCGCGGTCCCGGGCAGCTACGACTCGGTGTTCGGAGTGTCGTTCGCGTTCGCGCTGGTCGGAGTGGCGGTGCTGGTGCTGTTCGTGCCGAACCTGCCGACCGCGGTCGGTGCGGCCCGGCTCGGCGTACGGCGGATGGTCACCGAGGTGACCGGGGCCCGGCTGCGCCGGCCGCTGATCGCCGCCGGCCTGCTCGGCCTGGTGACCGTCGGCGACGGTTTCCTCTACCTGACGTTGCAGGACCGCGACGATTTCGCCGCGCTGTACTTTCCGCTGCTGTTCGTCGGCACCAACGTGGCGTACCTGCTGCTGGCGGTGCCGATGGGACGGCTGGCCGACCGGGTAGGCCGGGCCAGGGTGATGGTGGCCGGGCACGGCGCGCTGCTCGCCTGCTACCTGCTGGCCGCCGCGCCCGGCGGCGGCCTCGGGCTGACCGTCTCGGTGCTGCTGCTGCTCGGCGTCTTCTACGCCGCCACCGACGGGGTACTGCCCGCGCTGGTCGCCAAGCTGGTGCCGGCGGGTGCCCGGGGCAGCGGCATCGCCGCCGCGCAGACGATGGTGGTGCTGTCCAGGTTCGTGTCGTCGGTCACCTTTGGCCTGTTGTGGAGTGTGACCGGGTCGGCGACGGCGGTGCTGGTCTTCGCCGGGGCGTTGGCCGCCGGCATCCCGTTCGCCTGGTGGCTGCTGCGCCGCGTGGACGCCGAACCGGCCGTGGAGGTTCCGGCCGCCGCCACACCGGACAGCCGCACGGGCGGTGAGTCCTGATGGGACTACGGGCCCGGCTGATCGTACTGGTCGCCGTCGTACTGCTGTCGGCGTTCGGTGCCGGCGGCTACGTGTGGCAGGTACGCCAGTCGCAGGCCCAGGTGCGGGCCGCCGCGAGCCCGGTGCCGGTCCGCGACGACCCGACGGCGGTCCGCGCCGAGCCGCATCTGATGTTCCGCTCCACCGCGCTCGGCACCGGCTACGGCAAGGTCGCGATGACGCCGCTGTCCGATCCGGACGGGCCGCGGGCGCTGACCGACGCGTCCTGTGAGCGGGTGTACGCGACCCGGGCGGAAACCATCTGTCTGTCCGCCGAGCGCGGCCTGCTCACCGTCTACCGGGCGCGGCTGCTGGACGCCGGGTTCGCCCCGAAGCTGGACCTGCCGTTGACCGGGATCCCGTCGCGGGCGCGGCTGTCGCGCGACGGGACGCTCGCCGCCACCACCTCGTTCGTCTCCGGCGACTCCTACGCCAATCCGGGTGACTTCTCCACCCGTACGGTGATCAGCCGGACCGGTGGCGAGGTCGTCGGCGACATCGAGGAGTTCTCCCTCTACGTCGACGGCCGGCTGCTCACCGCGGTCGACAAGAACCTGTGGGGGGTCACCTTCGCCGACGACGACCGGTTCTACGCCACCGCCGCTTCCGGTGGCCGGACCTGGTTGGTCGAAGGGAGCATCGCTGACCGCCGGGTCGACGCGCTGCGTGCGGACGCCGAGTGCCCGTCGCTGTCGCCGGACCGGACCCGGGTGGTGTTCAAGAAACGTGGCGACCTGCCGCCTGGACAGTGGCGGCTCGCCGTGTACGACCTGGCGACCGGCAGCGAGACGCTGCTGGCCGAGACCCGCAGCGTCGACGACCAGGTCGAATGGCTCGACGACGGTCAGGTCGTCTACGGGCTGCCCCGCATCGACGACACCGGGGCGGCGACCAGCGACGTGTGGCGGGTGCCGGCGGACGGCTCCGGCGCACCGCAGGTTCTGGTGCACGACGCCTGGTCACCGGTGGTGGTCCGGTGACGCCGCTGAGCGGGCACCCTGTTGCTATCCCGTGTCGACGTTCCCGCCCTGGAGGGCACCTTGACTGAGCTTGCCGTGGTCACCCCGAGCTTCGGCCCGGACTTCGAGTTGTGTGCGGCGCTGCACCGCTCCGTTCTGGCGCACTCCCCTGCGTCGGTACGCCATCACATCATCGTGCCCCGGGCGGACCTGCCCCGCTTCGGCGAGTTGCGTGGGGAACGGACGGTGCTGCACGACGAGGCCGAGTTCCTGCCCCGGTCGGTGCGCCCGCTGCCGGGCACGAAGTACTCGGTGAACCTGCGACGGCCGTTTCCGCCGCTGCGGGGCTGGATTCTCCAGCAGGTGATCAAGCTCGCGGCGACCGCGCGGATCCCGGCCGACGTGGTGGTCCTGGTCGACTCGGACATCGAGTTCGTCCGGCAGTTCTCCGCGGCGACGTTCCGCCGCGACGGCGTGGTGCGTTTCTACCGCCAGCCCGCCGAGATCGATCAGCGGCTGCCCCGGCACGTACGGTGGCACGAGGTGGCCCGTACGTTGCTCGGCGTCCCGGCGGCACCCCCGCCGTACACCGACTATGTCTCGTCGCTGTTGGCCTGGGATCCGGTCGTCGTGCGGGCCATGCTGCAACGGATCGAGTCGGTCACCGGCCAGCGGTGGGTGGACGCTGTCGGGTCGCAGCTGCACTTCTCCGAGTGGACGCTGTACGGCGTCTTCGTCGACGAGGTGCTCGGTGGTCCCGCCGCGCAGGCGTTCACCGCGACGGACAGCCGCTGCCACGCCTACTGGGACGAGACACCACTCGACGAGGCGTCGATCATCCGTTTCCTCGGTCGGCTGCGGCCGGACGACGTCGCGGTGATGGTCTCGGCGAAGTCACGAACTCCGTTCCCGGTGCGCCGGGCGGCGCTGGCCGCGTTGGCCGAGTCCGGTCAGTAGGCGCCGCAGCTGGACCCGCCGTCGACCCGGTAGACGTGCACGGCGTTGCCGTCGATGAACGAGTCGGTGAAGGTGCCGCCGTCGGCCGACAGGGTGCGTTCCTCATCGAGCACGGTGATCCGGGCGTCGCCGACGCACGGCACGGTGAACGTCGCCTCGGCGACGCTACCACCGGCCGATCCGGCAATCAGGTAGAAGTGCCCGTCGTGCCACTTGGTGCTGAGGTCCACCCCGGCGGAGACGGTGGCGACGCCGTCGGCGTGCGGCGCGTTGAGCACCGGGGCGAGCCGGGTGATCCGTTCGTTGGCGTCCGCGACGGCGGCCCGGACCGGGGCGTAGCAGGGTTCCCGTAACGCGTGCTGGGTCAGGCACGGGCCGCTGAAGCTGTGGTTGAAGTAGACGATGCCCCGGGCACCGTGGATCAGGCTGCTCCAGACCGCCGCGACGACCTCCTCCGGTTTGATCGTCGGGTAGTGCTCCTCGTTGAACGGCCGGCCGACCTCGACGAAACTCCAGACCGGTTTGCTGCCGGCCGGCGAAACCAGGGCCCGCACCCGGTCGATGGTGCGGCCGTAGTTCGCGGCCCGGTGGCAGAGCTCGGCGGGCAGCCGTTTGGCGCCGTCCACCATGGTCAGCTGGTCCGGGTCGAAGAACCGGCCGCCTTCGCTGTGTCCGCAGATGCCACGGTCGGTGAACCAGTAGGTGTCGACCGAGACCACGTCGGAGAAATCGTTGACGAACTGGGCCGCCTGCTCGTCGCTCTGCCAGAAGGCGATGCCCTTGCCGTAGTTGGCCATCCGCAACCGCTGGTCGTCCGGCAGCCGCCGCAGGATGTCCTGCTGCACGGTGTACCCGCACTGGCCGTCGGCCGGCTGGCAGATGTCACCCTGGCCGGGGAAGTTGCCGGTCCACGGGTCGTCGCCGGGCCCGGCCCACATGTCCGCTTCGTCGGAGATCAGCCAACCGCCGGTCTCCTCGCCGTGTTCGCCGATCGGGCTGGTGATCGTGTGCATCCCGGCGGCGCGGACCAGGTCCAGGTTGGTGGTGCCGGTCATCTCGACGTACGTGTTGAGCCCGATCTCCTTGTCCTTGACGGTGTCCGCCGGATCGGTGACGCTCTCCAGCCAGACCCCGATGGGGAAGAACCCGGGGTCGGCCGGCAGCGACGGCGAGAACCGGGAGTAGAAGTCGGCGCCGCCGTCGACCGGTCGCAGACTGGCCCCGGTACCTCCGGCGGTGGCGGCGGTGCCGGGCGCGATCCGTGCGGCGGCCGACCCGCCGGTCACCTGGCCGATCAACCGGATGGCGCCAGCGACGACGAGCAGACCGATCACCAGGAGCAGGGCGATCAGCGCCAGCCGGCGGGCGGGCCGCCGGTTCCCGGCGGCGGCAGCCTGGGGCACAGACACGGACACCTCTCTCAAACCGTCGGTAGTCAGACAAACACGGGGCGCAGCAACCGATGCTAGCAGCGGCCCCACTCCGGCAACCGTCCGATTTGTTCACTACAATCCGTGTTCCCCGGGTCGATGTCCGGCAACCGACAGTAGTCCAACCAGCCTTGGCCAGGTCAGGTACGATCCCTGCGGCACATGTCACCCCTCGCCGTGCGGAGCTCTCCCGTGATCAACCGTCTCGCCGGCCAGGCCAAGGGCTTCGTCCGGTCCCGGCTCACCGCCGCGGAAATCCACCGCCGGCAGCTCCCGGCCTATCAGACGACGACCACCCAGGCCACGACGCCAGCGGTCTACTACCTCGCCCCGGACAACTCCCGACCCAGCGGCGGGGTACGCGTCATCTACCGACACGTCGACCTGCTCAACGAGATGGGCGTCCGGGCCCACGTACTGCACAAGGATCCGACGTTCCGCTGCACCTGGTTCGCCAACCAGACCCCGGTCGTCGGGGCCGCTGACACCGTCCTCGGCCCACGCGACATCCTGGTGGTCCCCGAGTGGTACGGCCCCGGACTGGCCGCCGCTCCCGCCGGGCCGCGGATCGTCGTGTTCAACCAACGCGCCTACGACACCTTCGACCACATCCCGTACGCCGAGACCGGTCCGGGCGCACCGTACGCCGACCTGCCCGCCATGACAGCGCTGCTGGCCGTCTCCGACGACAACGTGGACCTGCTGCGGTACGCCTTCCCCGGCATCCCGGTGCACCTCACCCGAAACGTCGTGGATCCGCAGGTGTTCACTCCCGGGCCCTGGCCACGGCGACAGCAGATCGCCTACGTCGGGCACCGCCGGGCCGACGAACGTGACCACCTCCTGCACATCCTGCGCTCCCGGGGCGTGCTGGACGGCTGGGACCTCACGCTGATCGCCGGGCGTACCGAGCAGCAGACCGCCGAGATCATGCGCGGCTGCGCCATCTTCCTGAGCTTCAGCGACCGGGAGGGTTTCGGCATGCCGCCGGCCGAGGCGATGGCCGCCGGCGCGTACGTCGTCGGCTATCCCGGCCTCGCCGGGCGGGAGTTCTTCGACCCGACGCACTGTTCACCGGTCCCCGACGGCGATCTGCTCGGCTACGCCCGAGCCGTCGAGGACGCCTGCACGACCTGGCTGACCGAGCCGGCGGCCCTGGCCAAGCGGGCGGGCGTCGCCTCGGAGGCGATCCGGCGGCGATACACGGTCGCCGGGCTGCGCGACGACCTCGCCGCCTTCTACCCACCGCTGCTCGCCGCCGGCTGAACCGTCAGACGCCGTGCCGGGTCCAGACCCGGTGACGGGCGTCGTTGCGGAGCCGACGGCGCACGACGCTCGCCGCGAACCCGGGCACCAACGGGGCCAGCCGGGCCCCGACCCGTCGCCGCCGCAGCAGCCCACGCCACTGCGGCAACTGCCGGGCCCGGGGATAGGTCTCCTGCGCGAACTCCACGTACCAGTCGACCGGCTCGTGGCCGGTCAGCCCGCGGTCGTACGCGTGACAGGCCGACTCGAGCGCCTCGGTGGCCAGCGCCCGCCGGGCCGAGTCGTGCAGTTCGGCCGCTCGGGCCAGCTTGCCGCCGGGCCCTTCGAACAACGTGTCGAAGGCGATCCGGCGTTCGATCAAATCGACCCGGCGGCCACCGTCGGTGACGCTGATGCTGGACTGGTGCTCCCGGTGCCAGGCCTGATCCGCCCCGTCGACCCGGCCGACGTCGGAAACCGCCGCGACCCGCAACCAGGCACCAAGGTCACAGGCCAGCCGCATCCGGTTGTCCCACGGCCCGATCTCCTGGTAGACGCTCGCCCGCACCACGGCCTCCGGAGTGGTGATGCAGTTGACGCCGAGCCGGCACCGTTGCGCGATCCAGTCCTCGCCGGACCAGATCGTCCAGGCGCTGACATCGGGTCGGAAGTCGGTCGGCACCGCACCGTGGAAGTGCACCGGATGACCGTAGACCAGGCCGACCTCCGGAAACCGGTCGAACAGCTGCACCGCGCGGGCCAGCGAACCCGGGGTCAGCAGGTCGTCGGCGTCGAGTCGGACGATGAACTCGCCCGTCGCCAACGCCAGCCCGTCGTTGAAGGCGTCACACGGTCCGTGGTTGGTCTCGTTGCGCACGACCACCAACCGGGGCTCGTCGCGCCCAAGCTCGGCCAGCACCTGCGGCGTGTCATCGGTGGAACGGTCGTCGACGACGATCAGCTCCACCTCGACACCCTGCTGGCCAAGAGCGCTGCCGACGGTCTCGGGCAGGAAGTGACCGTAGTTGTAGGCCGGGGTGATCACCGAGACACGCGGCGTACGGGCCGCGACGCCGGCCGGTGCCGGTGCCGGTACTCGGGTCCTGGGCAGCAACGGACGACGGGATCGCATCGGAACGTCTACCTTCTTTCAGGCTCTGGTCGCAGTGACGAGTGGAGTCGGCGGTCCGGCCGGATCCGCTGAACCGGCCGGCTCGGAAACGGTGGCCGGCGCCGCGCCGGTCGGACCGGACGGAGCCGCCGCAGCGGTCGGTGCTGCCGGCTCGCCAGCGGTCTGGCCGGCGTCCTTCAGCTCCCGCAGGCGGCGTCGCAACCAGGGCAGCAGCGGACCGACGAACGCCACGGTCATCACCGTGCCGCCACCCAGCAGCTGCCACAGGGCACCCGGCAGGGAACGGACCACGAACAACCCGAGCACCACCGCCGGCACCGCGACGACCAATGGCAGGACCAACGCGCCGGTCAACGACCACAGCCGTACGCCGTGACGCCGCAACGCGATCGCGTACATCGGCAGGATGATCAGGGCACAGACCAGCGCATGCCCGACGCCCGCACCGGCCAACCCGTACCAGCGCACGCCGAAGACGACCGCCGGAAAGAGCGCGGCCAGCCAGACCACCTGGGCCACGAACAACGCCCGGCTCGCGCCCACGGCGATGAGGAAGGTCGCCACCAGGTCGAACAGCACCCGGAAGGCGCCGAAGAAGGCCAGCCCAGCCAGGGCGTCGGCCGCCATCGACCACCGCTGCCCGTACAACAGCGGCACGACGACGCTGGCCAGCCCGGACAGCAGCACCCCGACCAGCAGGGCGAGGCTCCAGGTCAACGCGGCCGCCGAAACGAATCCGGCGGCCTTGCGGCGGGGATCGGTGACGGTGGCGAACGCCGGCAGCGCCACCGCCCGGATCGCGACCCCGAGTGCGCTCATCGGCCAGGTCGAGATGTTGAACGCCAACGTGTAGAGGCCGAGCATCACCGCTCCGGCGGTGGCGCCGACAGTGAGGTGGCCGACGTTCATCACCACCCAGGACAACACGTTCGCACCGGCCAGCGGCACACCGAACCGGAGCAGGCTACGGGCCACCGACGGGTCGAATCCGAACCTGGGACGCGACCGGGTGAGCAGGAACTGCAGCACGGTCACCATCGACTGGGCCAACACCCGGGAGATGGCCAGCGCCATCGCGCCCATCCCGAGCAGCACCAGGCCGACCGTCACCACCGTGCTGAGCACCAGGCTGGCCCCGTCCAGGCCCAACTGGGCCCGCTGGCGGAACTCCCGCTGCATCACCGCGTACGGCACCACGGACAGCCCGCTGAGCACCAGCGTCAGCGACATCACCTGGACGACCGGGGTGGCCTGCGGACTACCCATCGCGGCGGCCACCGGCCAGGCGGCCAGGAACATCCCGCTCGCCAGCAACACCCCCGCTACCGTCGAGATCGTCGTCACCGTGCCGGCCCGGCCCTGCACCCCGTGCCGGATGATGTCGGCGCTCATCCCCAGGTCGGCCAGGGAGATGACGATCGTCTGGACGGTCAGCGCGACCGCGAACACACCGAACTCCTCCGGCGCGAGCAGCCGGGCGAGCAGGATGCCCACCCCGAGGCTGCCGAACCGCAGGGCGATGCTGTTCAGCGTGCTCCACGCCAGGGCACGCTTCACCCGGCCACCGAGCGGAGCCGGGGCCGTGGGGTCAGCTGTCATTGCCGGTCCCGGCGGGGGTCCGACCAGCGGTGAAGCGCTGCCGGGCCAGGTGCGCCTTGAAGTTGAGCAGGTGCGCGGTGGGGTGGGCGAGGGCACCAGCGCGGCGCGGCAGGTTCAGCCGCCGATCCATCGCCTGCTGGTAGATGTCGGCCTGGCGCCGGCCGGCCGCCGCCAGGCTGAACCGGTCGACCACGGTACGGCGGCCGAACTCGCCGAGCTCCGCGCGGTGCTGCGGCTCGGCGGCGCCCAACTCGCTGAGCGCGGCGGCCACCCGGTCGGTCCCGTCGCTGCCGTCGCCCAGCCCGTAGAAGCCCTGGTCGAGAAAGACCGGCAGCGTCTGTGGGGTGAGGGGCAGCCAGAATCCCTGCTCGCCCTGGACCACAACCGGTTTGCCGAAGGCCATCGCCCGTAGCGCGGACGAACCCATGCCGATCACGATGTCGGCGGCGGCGTACGCGTCGCGTGGGTCGAGCATGGCGCCGGTGAGCCGGACGGCGTCGAACCCGAGGTCGGCGTTGGTCTTGTCGGCGGTCTGCTGGATCTCGGCCCGTGACTCGCCGTCGCCGACGATCAGCAGCCGCATCCGAAGCGCCGGGTCGAGCTGGGCCATCGCCCGCGTCGCGGCGAGCAGACCTTCCAGCTTCAGCTCCGGCACCAGGCGGGAGACCGAGACGATGGCGATCTCGTCGTCGGCCAGCCCGAGGCCGCGTCGGGCTGGTGCCGGGTCGGCCACCGGAGCATTTGCCGCGGTGTCGATCGGCGGTTCGATCACGTGCACCTCGGCCCGGTGTGGCCGCTCCTCGGTGGCGAGCTGCTCGGTGCCGACGATCAGCGGCAGGTGCCGGGGCACCCAGGCGGGCACCTCCATCGACAGCACGGTGACCACCAGCGGGACCCCTTGCCGCAGGTACGCGCCGTAGGCGGCCTCCAGTGTCGGTGCCCACTCGTAGGCGTGGACCAGATCGACGGCACGTCGGCGCACCACGTCGGCGATCGATGCCACGTTTCGCGGCGACGGTGCCTCACCTTTCGGCGGGGCCTCGATGAACTCCAGCCCCCACTGCTCGACCATGGCGCGCAGTTCGCCGTCCGGCCCGTAAATGATCACCTCGTGCCCGAGTGCGGCGACGGTGGCCGCGATCTCGATGGCGTTGATCTGGCTGCCGCCGATCTCCATCGTGTGCAGGCAAGTGAGGATGCGCACAAATGTCCCTTTCAGTCACGGCGAAGCCGCCCTGCCGATGATTCAACGGCTTCGCCGTGACTGACCTCAAGAGTTAGGCGTGAACACGACATCCACCCAGTAATTGTGGTTGACCGAGTGGCCGGGGTACACCCAGCCGTACGGGTCGTAATGGTAGGCACCGCCGCCGACCAGCACGTGCAGCGGGGAGCGGTCGAGCTCCGTCTCCGCGAACTGGTTCGCGGTGACCGCGTACTGGCCGACCGATGTGTGGTAAGAGGCCACATAGGTGGTGTTCGCCAGAATCGGCACCGGCTGGTCGAACGTCACGGTCTGCCAGCCGGACTCGGTCTCGTCGGTGAACACCGCGCTCGCCAATCGCACGCCCTCCGCCGACCACAGCGAACCACGATGGGTGCCGGTGTTCGCCGGCCCCTTGTAGAAGCGGACACCGGTGACGTTCCCGGCCGCATCAGAGCGGAATCGCACACCTACCTCGACGGCGTCGGTGTCCGCCCAGTTCACGGCGGCCGGCACGTCGTCCGGGCCGAAGATGCTCACCGGCGGTGCCGGGGGATCACTCGGGCTCGGCTCCGGATCCGGGGTCGGTGACGGCGAGCCACTCGGAATCGGCTCCGACGACGCTCCCGGCGACGGCGAACCGCTCGGCGACGGGCTCGGCGAGGTCTCCGGATCACCCGGGGACGGGGTCGGCTCCGGCTCGGAATCGCCCCCTCCCGTGTCCGCAATCAGCAGCGGATCGACCCAGTAGTTCGCCGCATTGTAGGTATTGTCCGGGAATCCGCCACCGGAGCCGTACCGGTAGACACCGTTGTCCTCCGCCGGAGCGCTCAGCGGACCGCGACTGTACGCGGAACCGAAGAACCCCGAGTCGTACGAGTAGTTGCCGTTCGGCGCGTAGTACGACAACACGTACGTCGTACCCGCCGTCACCACCACCGGCTCGGCGAACGCCGCCGACTGCCAACCAGTGCCGCCGCCTTCCGGGAACGTCACCTGCGCCAACGGCGTACCACCACCCGCCGGCCACAACCGGCCCACCTGGCTACCGGTGTTCCCCGGACCCCGGTAGAACCGCATCCCCACGATCTGCCCGTCCACCGACGGCGTGAACTTGACGCCCACCTCGACCGCGTTGCCGTCGCCGGACGAGGACTGCTGCGGCACCGCGTTCGGCTCGAACATGGTCACCACGTCTTCGCCGTACGTCGTACCGAACGACCAGGAGTGGGGCTCCGGCATGGCTGCGGAGCCGACGCTGGCCCGCACCGAAGCCGTGTACGTGTGCAGTGACCGCAACGGGGCGTCGGGGGTGAAGCTCGCCAGCCGGGTCGACTCGTCGTAGCCGACGGTGCCGGTGACCAGCTCGGAGTCGGCGTCCCGCAGCTCGAACTCCACCGACGTCTCGTCGACGTCGACGTCGAACACCGCGCCGACGACGACGTCCACGATGGTGCCGGTCGCGCCGGCCGTCGGGGTGGTCGCCGAGACGGTCGGTCCGCCGGAGTCCGGTCCGCCGGTCGGCGACGGCGTCGGCGTCGGGCCCGCCTCGCTCGGCAGGAAGTACGGATCGACCCAGTAGTTCGCCGCCCCGTACGTCTCGGTCGGGAACGCGCCGCCCGATCCGTACCGGTAGACGCCGTTGTCCTCCGCCGGAGCGCTCAGCGGACCGCGACTGTACGCGGAACCGAAGAACCCGGAGTCGAAGGAGTAGTTGCCGTTCGGCGCGTAGTACGACAACACGTACGTCGTACCCGCCGTCACCGCCACCGGCTCGGCGAACGCCGCCGACTGCCAACCGGTGCCGCCGCCTTCCGGGAACGTCACCTGCGCCAACGGCGTACCACCACCCGCCGGCCACAACCGGCCCACCTGGCTACCGGTGTTCCCCGGGCCCCGGTAGAACCGCATCCCCATGATCTGCCCGTCCACCGACGGCGTGAACTTGACGCCCACCTCGACCGGGAGATTCTCTCCGGAGGCCGTCGTCAGGGGCGTCACCTCGGTGTCGAACAGCGTCACCACCAGGTCGGAGAATTCCGACGTGAACGACCAGGAGTACGGCGCCGCCATCGCGATGTCGTCGGTGTCACTGGCCGTCACCGTAGCGGTGTACGTGGTCGTGTCGGCCAGCGGCACCGCCGGGGTGAAGGTGGCCCGCCGGGTCTCGTCGTCGTAGCTGACCGTACCCGGCACCGGGTTGTCGTCGGCGTCGACCAGGTCGAAGTCGATGCTGGTCTCGTCGACCGGCTTGGAGAAGACGACCGCCGGGTTCACCTCGGTCGGCACGTTGGCCGCCTGTGGCGTCGGCACGGTTGACGAGACGACCGGCGGCGCGGCATCGGCGGTCACGAACGTCACGTCGACGTAGTAGTTGGCACCGTTCCACGACTCGTTCGGGAACCCGGCGCCGTAGCGGTAGAGCCCGTTGCCGACCGTCGGCTGGGTCTGCGGTGCCACCAACGGACCGGAGACGTGGTCATCGTAGAGAAAGAACCCGTCGTCGCTGGCATAGCGGCCCTCCGGCGCGAAGTAGGACGCGACGTAGCTCGTGCCGGCGGAGACCGGAACCGGCGACGGGAAGCTCACCCGCTGCACGCCGGTGTCGGTCTCGTCGGTGAAAACGGCGGTGGCCAGCACCGAACCGCCGTTGCTCCAGAGGGTGCCGCGGTGCTCGCCGTCGTTGCCTTCGCCCTTGTAGAACCGCAGACCGGTGATCAGCCCGTCGATCTGCGGGGTGAATCGCACCCCGACCTCGACAGCCGGCTGAGGGTCAAGCGGATCCCCGTTGCCGGCACGCTCCACGAAGGCCGGGGTGCCGGGCACCGTCTGGCCGAACAGCGAGTACGGCCCGGTCACGGACAGGGTGATCGGATCGGAGGGCTCCCCGATGTTGCCGCTGTCGTCCACCGCCCGGGCCAGTACCACCTGCGACGAGGTGTCGAAAGCCAGGAACTCGTAGCTCCACGAGTGGGTGCCGGTCGTCGCCGGGTGCCAGGTGTCGCCGCCGTCGGTGGAGACCTCCACTCCGGCGACCAGGCCACCGCCGGCGTCGCTGGCGGTGCCGGTGATGACGACCGGCTCGCCGTGGCTGACCCCGGCGCCGTCGGCCGGCCCGGTGACCGTGACGGTCGGCGCCAGCGTGTCGGTGGACGCCCCGGTGACCACGATCGTGGCCATCGGGGTGGTCGGCTGCACGCCCATGTCGGCGAAGAGGTTGACCGTGGCCTGCTGGATCGCCGGGTCGGCCGGCGCGCCGGATCCGCCGTCGTGTTCGGCGTCGAGGCCCCAGGCCCACTGGATCGTGCCGGCACCGAAGACCAGCGCACCACTCGGTGCCCGGTACATCGTCATGTGGTGGGTGGTGTCACCCGCCTTACTCAACGGACCGTAGCCGACCAGGTACTCGGGGGTGTATCCGGTGGTGGTGGAGAGCCGGAAGGTGCCCTCCGGCCGGAAGCCGTTGTCCAGATCCTCGTTCGACTCGTAGCCGACGGTGTGCGGCGCGAGGGTGGCGGTCTGCCCGGGCGCCAGCTCGGCCACTCCAGTCTCCCGCCAGAACCGCAGCTGGCCCTGCTCCGCCGGCACCTGCATGGCCAGGTCGGTGTTGTTGGCCATGTACAGGTTGCCGACCAGAGCATTCTCCGGCTCTCGCACCTCGCCGGTGGGGAAGCGTGGATCCCGCCAGACACCGGTCCACTCGTCGGACGGGTCGATCCGTGCGTTGTCCCAGGTCTCCTTGTAGCAGACCAACGTGCGGTACGGCGTGCCGTTGCCGTCGACGCTGTCCTCCCAGCGGACCTTCCAGTAGACCTCGTTGCCAGTGAAGAAGGCCAGGTGGACGCCGGCGTCACGGGCCGCCTCGACATTGCTGCGCTGCGTCGGCGACCAGTACTCGTCATGCCCGACGGAGACGTACACCTGGTGGTTGAGCAGCAACTCACCGCGAAGGTCGGCGTCCAGTCCACTGATGTAGCTGACGTCGTAGCCGTTGCGCTCCATGAAGCGGATCATCGGATACTCGTTGGAGAAGAGAAAGTCCCGACCTTGTGCCTGACCGCGAGTGGCGAACGGGCGGTTGTAGCTGAGCTTGTACGCACGCCGCGCGGGAGACTCGCCCGAGTAGAAGTCCGCACCGCCGTAGCGGTTGTACGCCTGCCAGGTGGTGTCGGAGGTCTGAAAGACCATCTTGGAAGTACTCGTGTCGTCGCGAACAATGAACGGAATGTGACTGTCACCGCCGGTATCGGAGCGGATGAGCCGGGCAATGTAGACACCGGAAACGGCGTTCACCGGCACGTTCCAGGTCGCACCGGTCTCCCACGCTCCGCAGTCGAAGATCTGGGTATCGGTGGCGCGCACGCAATCCTCGGCCGAGTTGTCCGGTAGCGGCAGCGGCGGAGTGAGAGTCGCCCACTCGCGGGCACCGTCGCCGCCGTACCAGCCCAACCGGTACACCTTGACGGTGTACGCGGCGGCGTCGGTCTGCACCTTGAACCCGACCTGGTCACCGACGTTCACACTGATGTCGGTGGCGAATCCCTGGATACTCGGGTCGCCGACCTGCCAGATGTCCCACACCGAGCTGGGGGTGCCCGGCTTACTGTTCTCACACGCGATCAGGTTCACCGGCGGCGCGCAGGGATCGGTAGACGCGGATGCCGCCGGCATCGCGATCACCAGCGTCGCCATCAAGACAATGGATGTTGCCACGACCAGGATTTGCCGACTGACACGCTCGACCAGTCGAGGAATGACCGCCTTCACTGAACATCCCTTCAGGAGCCCGCCCAACGCGATACCGCGTGCCTCCCCCAGCTACGGCAGCGCCGACGTTACCAGCGTGAGTCAAGCTCACAACCAGGCATGCATCCGACCCTTGGCGCGACCCGGACCCCTCAGCCATCAACCATTCGGACAGGCGACCAGACCTGATACGTAATGACCCGCACTCAAGCAGTTAATGCATAGATAATCTTTGAGATGTCGGATCGGTGACCGCACGCCTACGCGAAAACGCCGACGCCATAGCGCGACGTCCGACGCAGCGAGCCGAGCGAACTGCTTGCCCGACGAATCAGGACATCAGGCCCCGAACGAACGTGGGGTCGACGTACGGACCATCAGCGCCGGATGACTGAGCCGCCACACCGCCCCGCACATGCCCACCAGGAACGACATCGCCGTGGCGTAGGTGCTGAAGCTCAACGAGTCGAAGGTGAAGCCCGCCGCGATCGCGACCACCTGGACCGCGACGAGAACGGTGCAGAGGTGGCGGTCACGCTCCGACGTGGACCTTTTGCGGGCCTGCAGGGCGACGATGATCGCTGTGATGTGCAACGCGGCGAGCACGGCCACCCCGACCACCCCGTTGGTGAGCGCAAAGGCTAGCCACTGGTTGTCCAGGTACTGGTACTGCGGGGACACCCAGGTGCCGGTCCCCCGGCCGAACCACGGCCGCTGCGAGAAGTAGTAGCCGACCATTTCGTACCGGTCCGTGCGAGATGTAATGCTCGGATCGGTGCTCGCACCGAGGAACATATCGCTGATCGTGGTGACGATGGATGGCTTCACCACCGCCAGAGCGGCGAACATCGCGAACCCGAGCGCCATCATGTTGTACCGCAGCCGCCATCCCCAGACGGGCATGAGGACCAGCAGCACGAGGGCGAGCGCCACGAATCCCGTCCTGGACATCGTGGCCGGGATGGCCGCAGCGATGAGCAGCGCCAGGAATCCGAACAGTTGCCGCTGCCGTGGCGTCTCCGAGAATCGAGTGAAATGGATGGCGAACGGCAGGGCCATCGCCATCATCAGGCTGAACTCGATGTAGTGGAACGTCGTGCTGGGCACCCGCACACCGCCACCACGGATCTCCAGGCCGACGATCCAGCCTTTCATCTCCAACCCCGGCACCCGCATGTACTGGGTCAGGTCGAAGTAGAGGAAGGCCTGGAGCAGACCCACCACGGCGACGAAGGCGCAGCAGTAGACGAAGACCCGCAGCACGCCGTCGAGCCGCTGCCAGTTGGGCATCCCGTCGGCGGTCAACAGGATGACTCCGGAGATCGCCGCCGCGGTGAGCATCCACCGGTCCGCGGAGTTCGCCTCCATGGTCGTGAGACCGCGGAGGAATCCGATGGCGTACGACAGCAACATCGACAGCAGGAACCCCAGCACCGCCCACCGCATCGGCTGCGGGCCGGTCAGCACCAGCCGTGAGTTGAGCCGAGCGGTCATCCACCAGAACCACATGAGGGTCGCGACGATCAACGCCGGGCGCCCCAGATCGGTCATTCCCGGCAGGATCAGATGCGACGGAATCAAGGTCAGCAGACACACCATGAGTGACAACAGCACCGGCGCGTCGATCAGAGTCAGCCGGCGGCGCGTCACGTACGTCCGCTCACCGACCCATGATGGCTCCAGATCCGCCGGGTGCAGCCCGGACTGGGTCACCGGATCCCGCTCCCACTCACCTGGTCCGGCTCCCGTTCTCGGACGCCTCCGACTGGGTCCAGGATTCGCGGTCCACGGCTGGCTTGGGCAGGATTATCGTCGCGTCGTCCCGGACGACACTGATCACTGCGGTTTCGTCGTTCGACACGGACGGCGGCTGGGCCGGCCCGCGGTCCGCTGGTTCAGTGCCCTTGCCCGTCGTCCGTTCGCCGGACGGCCGCTGGCCCGCGGAACTGTTCATCAGGCCGGTGATCGGCACCTGACCGCCCAGCGGCCCGGTGCCGGCCATCGGGGCGCTGCCCATCCGCGCGTTGCCGGACTGCGCGCTGCCGGACTGCGCGCTGCCGGACTGCGCGCTGCCGGACTGCGCGTTGCCGGAGGGTGCGCCGCCGGACTGCGGATCGCCCAGCCTGCGCAGCTCGTCCTGACGCATCTGCGAGACGCTGCCCGAGCTGTAGACGCCACCGCCGGCGGAGTGCGTCGCGCCGTCGCGTTCACCGGGGCGAGGGCGGGACGAATGCTGGTTGCCGTGGTTCTGCTGCTGATTCCCGGAGTGCCCGGCCACCGTCTCGCCTGACGCCGGGCCGGGGCGCGCGGCTGCGCCGTTGACCGTCTGCCGCCCCGTCGACGGGCCGTTCGACTGCTTCGCCGTGCCGGACGGCAGTTTCATCGTCTCGTCCGAGCCGACGTTGGCTGGCGCGGCGGCCGCTGGCCGTGGCCGACGACGGCGCAACAAGCCATCGACGGCGATGGTGATCGCCGCGCTGAGCAGGACGCCCACACCGGCGACCGCGATCATCGCCCGGTTGACCTTCGAGTTGGCTTCCTGGATGTTGTCGCCCCGGTCCAGGCGACGGGTGGTGATGAAGCTTTCCTCGCTCGCCCCGTAGTCCGACTGCAGGCCGACGACGCTCGCCTCCAACCGACGCACGACCTCCTCGGTCGTCTCGGTGGCCTGGACCTCGGACGCCCCGATCACCTCGATGGTCATGATCGGCTGCTGGTTGTCGAGGGTGATGGCGACGTTCTCACTGAAGCCGGCCGCGTCGAGCTGCTTGAGCACCGCCTGATCCTGCACCGTCAGCGCGGCGGCCCGGCTCAGTGAGCCCAGACCGAGCTCCAACCAGGGATTCCGGGGGGTGCTGGGGGTGTCCTCGTCAGGCGCGGTGGTGGCGGCCGTGGGCGGGATCAGCTGGACATAGGATGTCGAAATGTAGTCCGGTTCGACGCTCGTCCGGGTCCACCCGGCGGCCGCGACCGAGATCACCAACAGCGGTACGGCGAAGTACCAGCGCCGAAACAGCAGTTTGGTGAGATCCCAAAAGTCCACTGCTGTCCTTCCATCGGGTGGCGAGGTCGGGGCGCTCGTCGTCCATCGTATGGCCAGCCGCGAAGCAGGCAGGAGCGGCGTTACCGATCACACCCCGCCGGTGGCTCCAGTCTCCAGTCGGGCACCCTGACCGCGCAAGCCCGCCGGGAGGCCCATCGTTACGGACATTTGGCCCGTTACGCCTCACCGGATGACCGACTGTGCCCGAGAGTCGCCAACGTGACACGGTCGCCCCCAGCCCGGTCGTGGCACGAGATGGGCCGGACGGATGCCGCAGGCGTCCGTCCGGCCCATGAGATCGATCCTTACGGCGTGATCTTGTAGATGTGGTACGTGAACTCTTGGGCGAAGGTGTCCTGAATCGCACCTCCGCCGATCGGGACGGTCCGGTTCTCGAAGAGCACCTCGGCCTGCGCGCCGTTCACCCCCGGCGGCAGCGCGAGCGAGTGCGCCCCGGTCGCGGTGTCCTTGCCGAGCATCGCGAAGACGTAGAACGAACCGTCGTGCGCCTTCAGCATGGTGTCCAGGCCGTTGTTGAACTCCCACTGGTAGGACTGGGTGTTGAGCACCGGCGCAAGGCTGGTCACCTGCTTGTTCACCTCGGTCACGGCCGGTCGCACAGCGTCACCGCACTTCTCGCGCAGCACGTGCTGCGAGATGCAGGGGCCACCGAAGTTGTGGTTGAAGTACTGGATACCCCGGGCCTCGTTGATCACCGAGTTCATCACCGCGCCGGCGATCTGGTCCCCGTTGATGGTCGGGGCCCAGTCCTCGGTGAACGGGTGCCCGACCTCGACGAAGGCCCACACCGGCTGCCGCTTGCCGTCCATCGCGTCCAGTTCACGCATCCGCTGCATGGTGAGTCCGTAGTTGGCGGCCCTGCGACAGTTGTCCTTGTTCACGCCGTACGCCGGGCCCTCCGCAGGAGCGGTGCAGACGTGTGGGTCGGTGTACCAGTAGATGTCGTTGGAGACCACCGAGCTGAACCCGTTGACGAACTTGCTCGCGTCGGAGTCGGACTGCCAGAACATCACGCCCTTGCCGTAGTTGGCGTAGCGCAGGCCCTGGTCGTTGGCCGGGACGGTGGCCGACTCCTTCTTCATCACGTCGAGCCCACAGCCGTCCCGGCTGGAGGTGCAGATCGGGCCCTGACCGGGATAGTTGCCCGTCCAGGTCCCGTTGCCCGGCCCACCCCACATGTCGGCTTCGTCGCCGATGACCCAGCCGACGCTCTCGTTGCCCCGGTTGCTGAACGGCTGCGGGATGAAGGCGTACATGTCGTTGCGCCTGATCAGCGAGACGTCCGACTGGTCGGTCAGCATGACGTAGGTGTTCAGCCCGGCGCCCTTGTCACGGTCGATGTCCTGCTGGGTGTAGACGCCCTCGTACCAGACGCCGATCGGGAAGTACGACGGATCGGTCCAGCCGGAAGCCCTCGCCTGCGGGAAGTTCGCGTAGAACGCGGGGCCGCCCTCCCAGGGCACCCGGGGCAAGTCGAGCACAGCCGGAGTACCGCCGCCGGTGGGCGACGGCGACGGGCCGGCGGTCGGCGTACCGGTCGGGCTCGCCGACGGGGACGCTGACGGGGTCGCAGACGCGGACGGGGAGGCGGTCGGGCCCGTGGTGGGCTCCGGCTGGCCGCCCTCCTGCGCCGGCTCGAAGGCGAGGTCGACCCAGTAGTTGCTGGACTTCCAGGTCTGCTCGGGGAATCCACCGGACCCGTAGGCGTACACGCCGGCCGTCCCGACCGCGCTGAGCGGACCCGACGTGATCTGCCGCTCGAAGTAACGCTGCGTGGCCCGGTAGCGAGCGGTGTGGTACGAGACGACGTAGGTCTCGCCCGCCTCGATCTCGACCGGCTCCGGCAGGGTGACGTGCTGCCAGCCGGAGCGGGACTCCCGCTTCGGCATGGTGGTGGCGAGCTGCTCGCCCGCGGCGTTCCACACGCTGACCCGGTGGGCGCTGCGGTCGCCCTTGGCCTTGAGGAACCGCACCGCGGTGATCACACCGGCGCTGTCGGACGTGAACCGCACGCCGAGCTCCACCGGCCGGGTGTCCGGGTCGACCGCCACCTTGGAGACGTCCGTCTCAGCGAACAGGGTGTAGCCGTTGACCTGCTGATCGGCGGCGGAAGCGGTGACGACGGTGGCGGTGGCGAGGAAGCTCAGGAGAACCGCGCCGATCATCACCAGGCGGCCACGCCGACCGGTCGGCCGGCGCAGCACCCTGCGGCGGCCACGACCAGACTCGGCGACCGCACGGCGGGCGCGCGGCGCTCCGGGTAAATCGGGCGAACTACTCATCGACGATTCCGGGAACGAATCGCCCCGCCCCCCGCTCGTCTCGAAAGAATCCTTGCTCACCACGAGATGCTCACCTCTCGGGACATGGTCCGTGTCGGTATTACGTTTGGTGGATCTCCCCCAGGCACTCCCCGCCCCGAGCGTAGGCAGCGAACCGCACCACCCCTTCGGGACCGAGGCTGACGGTAACCCAGCCCACAGACCTTCCCAAGGAACTTAATGCTCTCTTATGACAAGCCGGCAGGACAGAGGTCAGTCAGCCGAACATCGCGAATAGCGAGGTCCACTCGCTTCCCATATCGACGAACAGGGATCACGAACGCGACCCGCGACCGCCCCCCGAAGTCTCCACCGCCGACTGTGGATCATTGTCACCAGTGTTCCGGCCCGGGTCGCCACCACCCGGCCGCCCCCATCCGGTCCGCACGTTCCACCCAGGAGAACGTCGCTTCAATTCTGCGGCAACAGTGATTGCCACGTAACAGAACGCTGCCGGAAACAGGCCCGGGGAAGTACCAACAACCCGGCTCAACCAGGACCAGGGACTCGATCCGGGTACCGGATCCAGCGCCAACTCCGCGCCGCGTGGATCGGTCCGGACGAAATGCCAGAATTCCGCATTGCCTGCCCGGGATCTGGCCACCCGCCGGACCAACTCGCCGGTACGGCGCGGCGCGACCACCCGTACGGGCAGGTCGACATCGCGCTTCTCGGTCGAGCGCACCACTGCGTCCAGGAACATGTCGTCTGCGATAATGTCCGGAAAATGGGTGAATCGCGCACGGGCGGCGGCGGAGAGGGCGATCAGCCCTCGGCCGAATAGCCGCCCCTTGAAGACCGGAAGTCGGGCGTTGATCCGGTAGTAGGCCCGCACCGGCCAACTGCTGTCCGCCGCATCTATCACCGGACGCGGCGCCGCCGCCTCGACACCGGGCTCGGCTATCGCCGCCGCCAACTCCCGCAGCAACTCCACTGGGACGGCCATGTCGGCGTCCAGATAGATCCGTACGTCACCCGTGGCGATCTCGTCGGCGGCGTTGAGCGCGGCGATTTTCGATGGAGTGGTGATCTCCAGTACTCGTACGCCGCAGGAGCGCGCCACCCCCGCCGTGTCGTCGGTGCAGCCGTTGGCCGCCACGATGATGTCGATGTCCGTCCCAAAGTGTGGGGATTCGGTCAAACCGCGCAAGACAGCGCCGATCCCCTGTTCTTCGTTGAAGGCCGGCATGATGACAGTGATCTGCACAGCCACGATCGTTCCATTTGCGGGGGATACGACAACCGGTCGAATGGACAACCTCACTATCACCTAGCTGACACCGATTGGACCATCCGGCGGACCAGAGCGCCGGGTAGCGTGCTCCGTGTGCCCCAGGACCAGGATTCCGTCACCGCAGACAGGCATCGGGTTACCCTCCGCAATGTCGCCTTCGATCCGATCCGGGAGGAAGAAGTCGTTCACCACGTGGTGGACGCCCTAGAGGCTGGCTGCGGCGGGCAGATAATAACCCCAAATGTGGACATCCTTCGTCGCGCCAGTCGCGAAGAAGAATGCTTCAATTACATACAGTCATCATCCTTGGTGGTCGCCGACGGCGCGCCGCTGATCTGGGCCAGCCGAATCAGCGGCAAGCCGCTGCCGGCGCGGGTGCCCGGCTCCGACTTGATCTGGAGCCTGTCCCGGGCACTCGGCGAGCACGGCCGCTCGGTCTACCTGCTCGGCGGCGAGCCAGGTACCGCCGTTCAGGCCGCCTCGGTACTGCGGACGCGGTTTCCGCAGCTCGCCATCGCCGGTGAACTGAGCCCGCCGTTCGGGTTCGACACCTCCGAGGAGCAACTCGACCAGATCTGCGCCGAGGTGGTCGCCGCAGCGCCGGACCTGGTCTACGTCGGCCTCGGCTTCCCCAAACAGGAGCGGCTCATCGCCCGGCTGCGCCCACTGTTGCCCCGGACCTGGTTCATGGGCTGCGGAGCGGCGATCGGCTTCGTCGCCGGCGTACACCGCAGGGCTCCCCGGTGGATGCAGCGCACCGGGTTGGAGTGGGTGCACCGGCTGCTCGGCGAGCCACAGCGACTGATGCGCCGGTACCTGCTGCACGACGTGCCGTTCGCCGTACAGCTGCTCGGCGGCAGTGTGCAGACCCGGCTCCGGGCCGGCGGTGCCACCAGCGCGACCACCCCGGCACCCCCGCTGTCCCGCCGGATCCCGGCACCCCGGGCCGGCCGGCGCGACCGCCGTAGCGACCCGGTCAGCACTGGCAAGCGGTCGTGACCGGTCAGCACTGGCAAGCGGCCACCGGCCGCCCCGACGTCTCGATCATCATCGTCTCGTACAACACCAGCGAGCTGATCCGACGCTGCCTGACCGAGCTGTACGCAAGCCTGACCCCGCAGGTCACCGCCGAGGTCGTCGTGGTCGACAACGCCTCGGGCGACGTTTCGGCCGACGCGATCGCCACCCACTTCCCGCAGGTACGCCTGGTCCGGCTCACCACCAACGTCGGCTTCGGCCGAGGGGTGAACCGTGGCGCGATGGTCAGCTCCGGGCGCTACCTGCTCTGCCTCAACCCGGACACGCTGCCGGTCGGGCATCCGGTCACCGAGTTGGTCACCTTCGCCGACCAGCACCCCGGCCACGGGCTGTACACCGGACGGACCCTGCACCCGGACGGCACCGACGACAACTACTCCTGTTGGGGTATGCCGAGCCTGTGGAGCGTCTTCGGGTTCGCCAGCGGGCTGTCGACCGCGTTCCGGGGACGGGCCTGGGCGGACCCCGAAGGGCTACCGGACTACGACCGGCGCAGCGTACGGGAGGTCCCGGCGCTGTCCGGCTGCATCCTGCTGATCGAGCGGGAGCTCTTCGGCCGGCTCGGCGGGTTCGACCCGCAGTACTTCCTCTACAGCGAGGACATCGACCTGAGCGCCCGGGCCCGCGAGCTCGGTGCCCGACCGTTGCTCACCCCGACCGCACAGGTCGTGCACCTGGTCGGCGCCTCGTCCAGCTCCGACGGGCAGCGCATCCGGCTGCTCCGCGGCAAGGCCACCTACCTGAGACGCCACTGGTCACCGCTGCGGGCGCGGATCGCCGTCGGGATGTTGGCCGCCGGGGTCGGCCTACGGGCGATCGGCAAGACCGTCCTTGGTCGGGACCGTTCCCGAGGAGTCGACTGGGTCGGTGTCTGGCGGGCCAGGGCCGACTGGGCGGCCGGCTACCCGCCGGTCGACGAGGAACGGCCGACCACCGAACGGCTCCAGCGGACCGCCGGCTGACGACGCACCGACCCACCATCACCAGTCGGCCGTCCTCAGCGACCGCCGGGCCAGTCAGTCTTCGTCGGCGACGCGTTGCGCCGGCCCGGAGACCGGCACGTCGGCGAACGCCGCCACCGTCCGGTCGGCGTACGCGCTGGCGTCACCGGCGGACATCGGGCCGGCCCAGCTGGTCGGCAGCGGCACCGGGACCTGCGGCGCGACCCGCCGGACCACTTCGTCGAGCACCCGCTCCACCTGACCCACCCAGAGATGACGGGCCCCCGGCACACCGACCACCTCGGCCTGGCCGAGTGCGGCGAACCGCTCGGCCGCCTCGGCCGGGCGCAGATAGTCGTCCAGCTCCGGCACCAGCGCGGTGACCGGCTTGCCCGACGCCGACCAGTGGGCCAGGTCCGCCTCGGTGGCGAAGCGCAGTGGCGGGGACAGCAGGATCGCCCCTTCGACGGCCGGGTCACAGCCGTGCCGCAGGGCCAGATCGGTGCCGAAGGACCAGCCGAGCAGCCAGATCCGGGGCAGCTCGGCGAACTCGGCGTACTCGATCGCCGCCGCGACGTCGAACCGCTCCCCCTCGGCGTGGTCGAAACTGCCCTCGCTGGTGCCCCGGACGCTGCTGGTGCCCCTGGTGTTGAACCGCAGCACCGCCAGACCGGCCAGGGCCGGCAACCGCCAGGCGGCCTTGCGGAAGACGTGGCTGTCCATCATCCCGCCGTGGGTCGGCAACGGATGCAGACAGATCAGGGTCGCGACCGGCGGCCGGTCGACCGGCACCGCGAGCTCGCCGACCAGGGTGAGCCCGTCGGCGGTACGCAGCTCGATGTCCCGGCGCTCGGCGGGCAGAATCGACATGGATCGGATCGGCTCGCTCACCGGACCAGTCTCCCACCGGGTCGATCACGGCGCACGGAGCCCGCCGCCGGAGGTGGCCCGCGACTCAGCCGTGGCGCGGGGCCGATCGGGACCGTTCGATCGCCGGCCGACGCTGTTCCCGAGCCCGCCAGCAGCCCTGGTGCCAGTGCCGCCGGTCGGTCAGGTCCCCGCGACCGTCCGCCGGCCAGGCCACCAGGTGCGGCACCCCGGGGCGGATCTCCTGCACGCATCCGGGGCAGCGGTACGTCTTGGTGGCCGCCGGCCCCGGCACCGAGCGCACCATCCAGTCGCCGTCGCTCCACGACTGCACCGCGGCAACGCCTCGGCGTACCCGCTCCTGATCGACCGGCTCGGGCGGACCGCCGGTGCCGTGTCCGGATCGGCTCCCGCTGTCCCGACGGACCGGACGGTTACGGCGCGGACTCATGAGCTGAAGGGTACGTCGCGGAGCCGGCCGGTCAGCAGGCCGGCCGTGGTCGCCCGGTCAGCGGTCGGGGTGCGCGCGGAAGCCCTGCCCGGTGCTGCGGCCGAGACGCCCAGCGGTGACCATGTGCCGCAGCAGTGGGGCGGGAGCGAGTCCCGGCTCCGGCGCCTCCCGGTAGATCGTCCGCAGGATGTCCAGGGCGACGTCCAGCCCTAGGGTGTCCAGCAGCTCGAACGGGCCGACCGGGTAGCCGCAGCCCAGCTTCATCGCCGCGTCGATGTCGTCCGCCGTCGAATAGCTGGCCTCCAGCATCCGTACGGCGTCGTTGAGGTACGGCAGCAGCAACGCGTCGACGATCGCGCCGGCGCGGTCGCCGCAGGTCACGGCGGTCTTGCCGAGCGAGGCGCAGAGCGCGCGGGCGGTGGTCACGGTGGCCGGGGCGGTCCGGATCGTGTGCACCACCTCGACGAGTTCGCTGAACGGGGCCGGGCCACGCAGCCGCAGGCCCAGCACGTCTGCCGGGCGCCCGGTGGCCATCGCGATGTCGATCACCGGCAGCGTCGACGTGGTGGTGACCAGCGGCACACCAGGTTTGCAGATCCCGTCGAGGCCGGCGAACAGTGCCTTCTTGATCTCGAGATCGTCCGGGACCGCCTCGACGACCAGGTCGACGTCGGCCAGCGGTGCCACGGTGTCCCGGTCGGCGTCGTACCCGACAGACAGCACCTCGAACCCGGCGCCGCGCAGGAGGTCGGCCAGGCCGGTCGCGGTCGGACCGGAGCCGACCACCCCGACGGTACGCGGAACCGGACCGGCACCGCTGTCGGTCAGCGTACCGGCCTGCGGGGTGAGGCCGTCCGGGGTCAGCCGCGACGAGCCCGGCCGTTCGTAGGTGTAGAAGCCCCGACCGGACTTGCGGCCCAGCAGGCCCGCGGTGACCATCTGCCGTAGCAACGGCGCCGGCGCGTGCCGGCGGTCCCGACCGCCCCGGCGGTACATGGTGTCGAGCACCTCGTACGCGGTGTCCAGCCCGATCAGGTCGAGTAGCGCCAGCGGGCCCATCGGCAGTCGGCAGGCTAGTCGCATGGCCGCGTCGATGTCCTCGCGGGCGGCGTACCGCGCGTCGTAAAGGCCGATCGCCTGGTTGAGGTAGCCGAACAGCAGCGCGTTGGCGATGAATCCGGCCCGGTCCCCGATGCTCACCCCGACCTTGCCGAGCCGGGCGCAGAGCGCCTCGACGTCGCTGACCACGTCGGGTTCGGTGACGACGGTGCGGATCACCTCGATGAGCTTCATCACCGGCGCGGGGTTGAAGAAGTGCAGGCCGATCACCTGCCCGGGGCGGCTGGTCGCCACCGCCAGCTCGGTGACGCTCAGCGACGAGGTGTTGGTCGCCAGGATCGCGGCCGGTTCGCACACCTGGTCGAGCTCGGCGAGCAGGCGCCGCTTGAGGTCGAGCCGTTCGGGGACCGCCTCGACGACCAGGTCGGCGTCGCGCAGGGCGGGCAGGCCGACCGCGAAGGTGACCCGGCTGTGCAGGGCGTCCCGGTCGACCGGGTCGAGCTTGCCCCGGGCCACGGCCCGGTCGGTGGAGGCGGCCAGGTTCGCCCGGCCCCTGTCCAGCGCCGACTCGTTGATCTCCACCGCGATCACGTCGACGCCGTTACGGGCGAAGACCTCGACGATCCCGGCCCCCATCGTGCCGAGTCCGACCACTCCCACGGTGTTGAACTCGCGCGCCATCTGCGTCTCCGTCCGTCGCCGGCCAGGTTCCGCACGCCGACCTGCGTGCTTGACGCAGGCTAAACCTCAGGAGATCACCACTACCAGCCAGGTGAGCCAGCCCATCAGGAACACCCCCGCGAGTCCGGCCATCAACAGCATGCTCTGCCGGCGCGCGGGATGCATCGCCTGGGTGGGCTCGCCCAGCGCGGCATGCAACGGCGAACGCAGCCCGGTGGTCGGCCGGATCGGTTCACCGGGCGACGCCGCGGTGGCCAACCGGGGGATCCTGGTGCCGACCGGATCGGTGAGCGCCGACGAAGGGTCATAGAAGCGCAGTTCGATCCCGCCGACGCGGATCCGGTCGCCGTCGCGCAGTTCGGTGGGCTGCTCGATGCGCAGGTCGTTGATCCAGGTCCCGTTGGTCGACGCCTGATCGGTGAGCACCACGCGCCCGCCGGCGACGTCGAGCACCGCATGACACCGGCTGACCTTGCCGTCGTCGATGGTGATGTCCTGCCCGGCGTCCTGGCCGATCGCCCGGCCGATCGCCCGGCTACCCGGGACAAGTCGGTAGGTCGCTCCCGGCGTGGGTCCGTTGACCATCTGCAGCAGGGGTAGCAACGACTGGTGATCGGACATCGGGTGATGCAACGCCTTTCCCTCGGTGGCGACGCGTTGCGCGCCGCACCGGATGCAGCCTGCCAGGCGGTGCCGACGACGGGTACGGTCCCTCGTCCGGTATTGGCCGCCGGCCGGTCCAGCACCGCGCCACCGGTTCGGTGATCGCCTACGACAACCGGACAACAGCGGCGACACCCGGTCAGAGCTGTCAATACATTGCCATGAATCGAAGCTTGCTACCTGTAAGTGTCTTTCATGTCTAGACTTTACGGCCAACGGACGACCCCCACCCGGTCGGCGGCCGAGGAGGAGCCCAGATGGCAGCGATCCGCGTCCCCGGCCAGCCGGTGATCGACGACGGTTTCCTGGTCTCGTCCCATCCGGCCACCGGCGTCGAGGTGGGTCGCTTCCCGGTGGCCGGCGGCGACCGGACACGGACGGCCACGGCCGCCGCGCGCGACGCTGGCCGCTGGTGGATCGGTCTCGGTCACGCCGAACGCCGACGCCGGCTGCTGGGGTGGTGTTCACTGATCGCCGAACAGACGACCGAGCTCGCCGATCTGATCAACCGCGAGGGCGGCAAGCCGGTCGCGGACGCGGTCGTCGAGATCGCCGCCGCCGTGGAGCACATCGACTGGGCCGCGCGCAACGCCAAGCGGTCGCTTGGTCCACGCCGTACCCGGACCAGACTGGTCACCGCCGAGTTCAGCGGTCACCTCGAATACCAACCGCTCGGGGTGGTCGCGGTTATCGGCCCGTGGAACTACCCGGTGGTCACCCCGGTCGGTTCCATCGCGTACGCGCTGGCCGCCGGCAACGCCGTGGTCTTCAAACCGAGCGAGTACACCCCGGCGACCGGCCAATGGCTGGTCGACACGTTCACCGAGGTCGTCGACGAACGCCCCGTACTGCAGATCGTGCACGGCACCGGCCAGGTCGGCGCCGACCTGTGCCGGTCCGGAGTCGACAAGGTCGCGTTCACCGGCTCCACCCGGACCGGCCGCCAGGTGATGGCGACCTGCGCCGAAACGCTCACCCCGGTGCTGATCGAGGCCGGCGGCAAGGACGCGATGATCGTTGACGACGACGCCGACATCGAGGCGGCGGCGGAGGCCTGCGTCTGGGGGTCGATGACCAACGCCGGGCAGAGCTGCATCGGCATCGAGCGGGTGTACGTACTCGACCCGGTCTACGACGCGTTCGTCACCGCTGTGGTGGAACGGGCCGGTCGACTGACCGTCGGCGAGGACCCGGGCGACCATCTCGGGCCGATCACCATGCCCGGCCAGATCGAGGTGATCCGCCGACACATCGACGAAGCGCTGGCCCGGGGCGCACGTGCGGTGCTCGGCGGCGCGACAGCGGTGCGACCGCCGTTCGTGCACCCCACGGTGCTGGTCGACGTGCCGCACGACTGTGCCGCGGCCCACGAGGAAACCTTCGGCCCCACCGTCGTCATCCACCGGGTGTCCACCATCGACGAGGCGCTCGCGCGGACCAACGACAGCCGGTACGGGCTGGGCGGCTCGGTCTTCGGCAAGCGGCGGGCCATCGCGATCGCCCGCCGGATCCACAGCGGCATGGTCTCGGTCAACTCCGCGCTCACCTTCGTCGGCTTCAGCGAGCTGCCGTTCGGCGGGATGGGCGACTCCGGATTCGGCCGCATCCACGGCGAGGACGGCCTGCGGGAGTTCGCGCGGGCGAAGGCGATCACCCAGCGACGGGCACCGTCGGTGCTGCCGACGATGACCTTCGAGCGCACCGCGGCCGACGTGGCCCGGATCGTCAAGGTGATCCGCCTGCGCTACGGGCGGCACTGACGCCGGCAGCCGGCGGCCCGCACCCGTGGCACCTCGCCGGCTCAGTTGGCGATGGGTTGGCGGGCACCAAGGCTGGCCTGATCGGCGGCGGCGGTACCGGCGATCCAGCCGTCCCGGTTGTTGCCGGAGATCGTCCGGCCGCCGAGTTCCGGGAAGAGCCGCTCGGTGGCCTGTCGGACCTGCTCGTCGCGGGCCGCCAGCACCGGCACCAGCGCGGCACCGGTACGCTCGGCCGCCTCCCGGCCGGCATCGTCGGCGACCGACTGCAGCCGCTGACCGATCCGGACCGCGTACGCCTCCAGGAAGGACTGACGGAACGACCGGGTGGTCGACTGCCCGCCCCGGCCGCGCTGCGGTCCGTTGCGTACCAGTGCGGTGGTGGCCTGCACGAGCAGGGAGGTGTGCAGCAACTCCACCGACTCGCAGTCCCCGGCGAAGCCGACCACGGTGGCGAACCCGAGCTTGGCCGACCATACCGACCGGCACCGGTTCGCCTCGGCGACCTGCTGCAGCAGCAGCGCCTTGGCCTGCTCGTACGGGGCGTCGAGACCGACCCGGACGGCGATCGGACGTGGCGCCGTGTCGCCGGCCGTGTCCGCGGCGGCGAGCAGCGCGTGGTCGATGCTGTACCGGGTCATCAGCTCCTGGGCCTTGGCCGACAGCGCCTCGGCCTCCTCCGGGAACTCGGTGGACTCGGCCTTGGCCAGCAGCGCCCGGATCCGCCCGAGCTGCCGCTCGTCGGCATCGGACCCGGCGGGCGGCCGGTGCCGGTCCGGGGCGGCCGCGCCGGGCCGGACCGAGCCCGGCAGCGGCGCCACCAGCTCCAGCCTCGGCAACTCGACCATCAGCGTGAGCACCCGCACCGCGAGGATCAGCGCACTGAAACGGTCTAGTTTGGATCGCTCGGCCCAGGAAGTGAGTCGCTGGTCCGGCCGGTCGGTCGACCATGGCTCGATGTCGTGCTCCCGTAGCTGGCTGTGCCAGCGGTCGGACACGGTCGCCGCCGCGTAGCCGCGCAGTTGCGTCTCGGCCTGCCCGGCGATCAGCGTCACCGCCCGCTTGCCGTACTCGCGGCGGACGACCCGCAGCAGGTCGGCCGGCATCCAGCCGTGCTGCCACAGCGCGGTGACGCACTGCTGGAACGCGGAACCCAGCACCAGGTCCACCACCCGGCCGTCGGCGGTCACCAGCTCCGCGACGCGGTCGTCGAGCTCGTCGGGAAGATCCCGCGACGCCGCGTGGGCGGCCAGGCGCAACACCGCCTCGACCCGGTCGGCCTCGGTGGGCGCGCCGAAGCCGCCAGACCCGGGGTACGTCGTACCCGTCGACTCGGCCCGCAGCCGCTGACGCTGCTCCTTGGCCTTCTTCTTGGCGGCGCGGCGTTGCTGGTTACGGACACCCATTGGGCGCCTCCCCTCAGATACCTCGAAGCGACGTCGTCCTGGTCGTCAGCACGTCGTCCTGTCGTCAGCGACACGGCCGGGGCTCGACATCACTGTCAGAACAGCGTGAGCTCGTCGCGCACGATCCCCCGCAGCTTGTCGTAGTCGACCACCACGCAGCGGATGCCCCGGTCGGCGGCGAGCACCCGGGCCTGCGGCCTGATCTCCTGAGCCGCGAAGATACCAGCGACCGGGGCGAGCAGCGGGTCCCGGTTGAGCAGCTCCAGGTAGCGGGTGAGCTGCTCGACACCGTCGATCTCACCACGGCGCTTGACCTCGATCGCGACGGTGGCCGAGCCGTCGCGGCACAGCAGGTCGACCGGGCCGATCGCGGTCATGTACTCGCGGCGTACCAGGGTGAACTCGTCGCCGAAGGTGGTCGGATTCGCGGCCAGCAACTCCTGCAGGTGCGCTTCCACGCCGTCCTTGCGCAGGCCGGGGTCGACGCCGAGGTCGTACGAGGTGTCCTGGAAGATCTCCTCCAGGGTGATCCGCAGCTCCTCGCCGGCCTTGTTGACCACCCGCCAGACGCCCGGCGCCTCCTGCAGCCGACACGGCGGGCTCATCCAGTTCAACGGCTTGTACGCCCGGTCGTCGGCGTGGATCGACACCGACCCGTCCGCCTTGACCATCAACAGTCGGGTCGCCAGCGGCAGATGCGCCGAGAGCCGACCGACGTAGTCCACCGAGCAACGCGCAATCACCAGCCGCACCCGACGAGGGTACGCCAGCGGGGTACGCGTACCGCGCAGGGCTGGCGCGGCGGTGCGATCCTGGTGGATGTGTTCGAACTGCTGACCGGGACCGGGCTGGCCGCATCGGCCGGCCTCAACGCGTACATTCCGCTGCTCACCGTGGGGGTGCTGGCCCGCTACACCAGCCTGATCGCCCCGCCGGACGGCTGGCAGTGGATCAGCAACGGCTGGGTACTGGCGATCCTCGCCGGCCTGCTCGCGGTGGAGTTGGTCGCGGACAAGATTCCGGTGGTCGACCACGTCAACGACGTGGTGCAGACCGTGATCCGGCCGACCGCGGGTGGCCTGGCGTTCGGTGCCGGCTCGTCGTCGGAGACGGTGACGGTCAGCGACCCGGGGGAGTTCTTCAGCTCCAACCAGTGGATCCCGATAGTGGTCGGCGTCCTGATCGCCCTCGGAGTGCATCTGCTCAAGTCGACCATCCGACCAGTGATCAACACCGCCACCGGCGGGCTCGGGGCACCGGTGGCGAGCACCGCAGAGGACGCGACCAGCGTGGTGATGTCGGTCGTCGCGATCCTGCTGCCGGTCCTTGTCCTGTTCTTCCTGGTCGTGCTGGTGATCGGGGGTCCCTGGCTGGTCCACCGGGCCCGGGAACGCCGCCGGGAGCGCAAAGCCGCCCGAGCTGCCGGATACCGGGTCTGACCGGGCGGACAGCGGCTGCTGATCGCACCCGATCCCGGACCGAAGGGGCGGGTACGCGAGCGCCGGTTCGCAAGCGACCCGCGACTTCTGCGACGATCTGCGCCGTGGATTCGCGTTCGGCAGGCCCGCAGCCCGTACCTCGTCGACGCCCGGGGCTGTCGCCGGCCACGCTGGCGACCGCCGCCGCGACCATCGCCGTGCTGGGCGTCGCCACGATGACCTTCGGCCTGGTCTCCGCCGGTGACGACGCGACGGCCGATCCACCGGCGGCGCACGGCGGTCCCGCCCCGGTCGCACCGGACGGTTCGACCCCGTCGGCACGGCCCGCCCCGACCGCCACTGGCCCGGCCGATCGTCCCGGAGCCACCCGGCCGGGCACCCGCCCGCCGGTGGTCGACCACGGGCCGCGCGGCGGAAATTTGGTCGCGTTGACCTTCGACGCGGACATGACCGAGGCGATGCGTTACAGCCTGCGCAGTGGCGATGTCCGCTCGTACGCCAACCTGGCGATCGTGGAGATGCTGGAACGTGAGCAGGTCCCGGCGACCTTCTTCCTCACCGGGATGTGGGTCGAGGAGCATCCGGACCTCACCCGCCGGCTGGCCGGCAACCCCCGGTTCGAGCTGGCCAACCACACGTACGGGCATGCCGCCTTCACCAGCGACTGCTACGGCCTGCCGCAGCTGCCGGCCAACGCGATGGCCGCCGACGTCGCGAAGACCTTCGACGTCATCGAGCCCTACGGTGGCCGGCAGACCCGCTACTTCCGCTTCCCCGGGCTGTGCCACGACGGGACGGCGCTGGCCGCCCTGGCGCCGATCGGCCTGACCGTGGTCGACGGCGATGTGATCAGCGGCGACCCGTTCGCCACCGCCTGGCAGCCGATCGTCGAGGCGGTGCTGTCCCAGGTGCGGGCCGGCTCGGTGGTGGTCCTGCACGTCACCGAGGCGAACGCGGCGATGACCGACGAGGCGTTGCCGTACATCCTCGCCGGCCTGCGCGAGCGCGGTCTGACCCCGGCGACTCTGTCCGAGGTGCTCGCCGGATAGCGGCGCTCGCCGGACAGCGGCCGTTCACCGCCAGCGGAACAAGCGGGCCGCCAGGGTGCCGATCACCGCCAGGTAGCCGGCCATCACCAGCAGGTGCAGCGGACGGACGACATCTCCGGCCCAGCTGGCCTGCATGGTCTGGCTCAGCGCGCCGAGCGGCGTGAGGTCGCTGATCCGGCGGATCGTCTCGGGCATCATCGGCCCGGGCGTCCAGACCCCGGCGAAGAACAGCATCGGGAAGTAGACCAGCATGCCGATGGCGTTCGCCGCCCGTCCGGTCGGCGCCAGCGCCGCGATCAGCAGTCCGACCGCGAAGGTGGCCGCCGAACCGAGCAGGAGAACCCCCAGGAAGCTCACCGGATGCTCGGGCAACGGCACCCGGAACGCGACGACCGCCGCGACGACGGCCAGACCGACCGCGAGCGCCGTGGCAGCCACCGAGACCAGCAGTTGGGCACCGAGCAGTTTCGCCGGGCGGACCGGTGTGGTGGCCATGCGACGCAGCACGCCGCGTTCCCGGTACCCGGCAACCGTCGTCGGCAGCGAGTTGATCGCGACGGTGGCGACCGCCAGCGCGGCCACCACCGGCAGGTAGATGTCGATCGGGCGCAGGCCGGCGAACTCCGCGACGGCGGTCCGGAAGCCCGGCATCACCCCGCCGAGGACGATGATCAGCAGTACCGGGAAGGCCAGCGCCATCACCACGGCCGCCGGGTCGCGCATGAACAACTTCGCTTCCATCACGGTGAGCCGGCGCAGCGCGGTCACTTCGAACCTCCGGTGAGAGCGAGGAATGCATCGTCCAGGCTGGACTGTTGCAGGCGTAGCTCGCGCGGGACGACGCCGTGCCGGGCCAGGGCTGCCGCGACGGCGAAGAACAGCCCGGCGCTGCCTTCGACGACAACCTCCCGACCGTCGGCGGTCGCGGTGGTGACCTGCGGCAGTTCGGTCAGCAGGGCGAGGTCCAGCGGCCGGTCCGGGACGAACCGGATCCGCTGCCCGGCGTCGACCCCAGCGGCGAGCCCGGCCGGGGTGTCGACGGCGATCACCCGGCCACCGTCGAGCACCGCGACCCGGTCGCAGAGCCGCTCCGCCTCCTCCATCAGGTGGGTGACCAGCACCAGGGTGACGCCGCGGTTACGGACCGATTCGATCAGTCCCCAGGTGTCGCGCCGGGCCGCCGGGTCCAGCCCGGTGGTGAGTTCGTCGAGGAACGCCACCTTCGGATTCCCGACCAGGGCCAGGGCGACCGACAGCCGCTGCTTCTGCCCGCCGGAAAGCTGGCCGAACCGGGCATCGTGCCGCGACGACAGGCCGAGCAGGTCGAGCAGTTCCCGCCAGTCGGCCGGCTGGCGGTAGAAGGAGCTGTAGAGCTCCAGCGCCTCCCACACCTTCATCCGCTCCGGCAGCTGGCTCTCCTGCAGCTGCGCCCCGAGTTGCCGGCGTAGCCGCACTCCGTCGCGCTGCGGGTCCAGTCCGAGCACCCGCACCTTCCCCCGGTCCGGCAGGCGCAGCCCGAGTGCGCACTCCACCGTGGTGGTCTTGCCGGCACCGTTGCGGCCGAGAATCCCGAAGATCTCCCCTTCCGTGACGGTGAACGACACGTCGTCGACGGCGACCAGGTCGCCGTACCGCTTGTGCAGGTGCTCGATCTCGATGACGGACATGGCGTCGCTCACCCCGTGATCTTCTTGAGCGGCAGCCGGCGGACCAGCAGCCAGGTGACGGCACCGGCGACCAGCAGCGCAGGCAGGGCGAGCACCGCACCGGTACCGAGGTGCGCCTCGTCGTCGAGGCCGAGCATCCTGGCGAAGCCGACCCCGGTCCATTCGGTACGGAAGGCGGTCTCGACCGCGAACGCCGGCAGCAGCACCAGCGGCAGCAGCAGCGTCGCCCACCAGGCATGGAGCTGGTGGTAGGCCACCGCACACAGGGCACCGGCCGCCATGTAGCCCAGGTTGACCAGGCTGTGCTCCAGCCAGATCGCCGCCGCGTCACCGACCGAACCGACCAGGTACGGCTCGGTCAGTCCGTCGAACAGGCCGAACACATCGAGCGTCAGACGTTCGAGGCCGAACCCGGCGGTCGTCAGGGTGGCGAAGCCGATGGCGTACGGCACCAGGAAACCCCAGGCACCGATCAGCGCATCCCGCCGGGTGACGCCCTGGGCGACGAACATCGGCAGGTAGGCACCGATGGCGGTGATGCCGAAAACGAAGGTGAACCAGCGCGGTGCCTGCAGGCCCATGTTCTGCCACATGCTCGCCTCGACCGTGCCGAAGCGCGCTATCAGGCTGACGACCAAGGCCCAGACCAGGTAGATGATCACCCAGTACCAGCCGGCCAACGGCAGGGACCGGCGCAGCAGCGTACGGGTGACCTTCCAGGTGGTGGCGTTCATCGCCCGGCCTCCTTGTCGACGATCTCGGCGCTGCCGGCGGTGGCGGTGAGGTGGACGAACAGGTCCTGCAGGCCGACCGGGCCGAGCTCCAGCCCGGTGGTCCGGGCGGCGGCCCGGTCGGTGTCGTCGAGCGGACCGAGGATGGTGGTGGATCGGGTGCCGCCAAGTTGCTGGCTGCCGAGCACGGTCCGCCCGGCGACGAACGCGTCGACGGCGGCGGCCGGGCCGGTCACCGCGGTGCCCCGGGTCCGCAGCGCCTCGGACTCCTCGTGGGCGACCAGCCGACCCCGGTGCACGATCACCACCTCTTCGAACAGGGAACCGACCTCTTCGATCAGGTGGGTGGAGAGCACGATGGTGCGCGGGTGGGCGAGGTAGTCGTTGAGGACCTCGTCGTAGAAGGCGTACCGGCTGGGGGCATCGAGGCCGAGGTAGGCCTCGTCGAAGATGGTCAGCGGGGCCCGGGCGGCCAGGCCGAGGGTGACGCTGAGCGCCGACTTCATGCCCCGGCTCAGCGCGCTGAGCCGCTTACGCCGCGGCAGGTCGAAGCGCTCGATCAGGCGCTCGGCGTACCCGGCGTCCCAGTTGGGCCGCAGCGTCGCGGCGAGATCCAGGATGGAGCTGACCTTGTCGCTGTCCTGGGCGTCGACCTTGTCCCGGACGAACGCGATCTGCGACATGATCGCCGCGTTCTCGAACGGGTCCTCACCGCCGACCCGCACCGTCCCGCTGGTGGCGGACCGGAACGCGGCGAGTACGGCGAGCAGGCTGGTCTTGCCGGAGCCGTTGCGGCCGAGCAGTCCGTAGATCTTGCCGGGCGCGAGGGTCAGGTCGAGCGAGTCGACGGCGACCGTGTCGCCGTAGCGGATCGTGAGGTCGCGGGTGGAAATACCGAGGCCGGTCACTTCTGCTCCTCCCCTGTGTCCTGCACGTGGGCGACTGTCTGCTGGATGCGGGCGACGACGTCGGCGAGCGGGATGCCGATGATCCGGGCCTCGGTCACCATCGGGTCGACGACCTCGGCGAAGAACCGGTCGCGACGCTCGCCGCGCAGGGCCTGACGGGCGTTCGGGCTGACGAACATGCCGATGCCGCGCTTCTTGAACAGCACACCTTCGTCGATGAGCTGGTGAAAGCCCTTGGCGGCGGTGGCGGGGTTGATCCGGTAGTAGCTGGCGTACTGGTTGGTGGACATGACCTGCTCGCCCTCCTGCAGGGCCCCGCTCAGGATGTCGTTTTTGATCTTGTCGGCTATCTGCTGATAGATCGGACTTCGATCATCGAACACGGGAGCACCTCTGGTTCGCTGGTTCGTTACTCGCGTAATGAACCGTAGCACCGACGAACCCGGCGGTCCAGCCCGCCAGCGACGCCTGCCACCACCGCGACACCCCAGCGCCGGCACCCCACACGGCAGGGGCGATAGTGAAGCCTTGACTTCCCCCGCTCTGAAGGAACGGGGATTCCCCTGGTCACCCTCGGGTTCCCTGTTTCACCGACGACCGCCCCGTCCTGCGACACCGTCACCGTCGACGGCACGGCACGGCACCGCACGGGTTTCGTTTCCTCTCCGGTCTGACGGCCGGAGCATCCACGGAAGGACTCTGATGACCGACGAGGCGACAGCCGCGCCAGCGATCGAGGTACGCGGACTGCGCAAGGCGTACCGGGACAACGTCGCGGTGGACGGGGTCGACCTCACCGTGCACCGTGGCGAGGTCTTCGCCCTGCTCGGCCCGAACGGTGCCGGCAAGACCACCACCGTGGAGATCCTGGAGGGCTACCGCCGCCGCGACGCCGGCGAGGTCCGAGTGCTCGGCGTCGACCCCGACCCGGGTACGCCGCACTGGCGCTCCCAGGTCGGGATCGTGCTGCAGGGCACCGGCGAGTTCGACGAGTTGACCGTCACCGAGGTCGTCGACCACTTCGCCGCCTTCTACCCGGCTCCGGACGACCCGGCGGCGGTGATCGACCAGGTCGGACTGACCGACAAGGCACGGGCCCGCACCCACACGCTCTCCGGCGGGCAGAAGCGCCGCCTCGACGTGGCGCTGGGCATCGTCGGCCGCCCCAAGCTGCTCTTCCTCGACGAACCCACCACCGGCTTCGACCCCGAGGCCCGCCGCGAGTTCTGGGAACTGATCCGGGCGCTGGCTGCCGCCGGCACCACGATCCTGCTGACCACCCACTACCTTGACGAGGCGGAAGCCCTCGCCGACCGGGTCGGGGTGATCGCCGCCGGCCGGCTCGTCGAGGTCGCCCCGCCGGCTGAGCTGGGCGGGCGGCGCGACGCGCTGGCCACCGTCTCCTGGCGTACCACCGATGGAACGACGCGGCACGAGGAGAGCGCGACGCCGACGGCACTGGTCGCCGACCTGGCCGCGCGCTTCGACGGCGAGGTCCCCGGACTGGCCGTCACCCGGCCTTCACTCGAAGACATCTACCTGCGAATGATCGGACACAAATGAACATGACCACCGGCGGCGCCGCGGACGCTGCCACTGCTGCGGGCGCCGGCACCGCCGTTCCAGGCGCCCCGGTGCCGGCCGCCCGCCGAATCGGTCCGGCGCGGCTCGGGCTGCGGCAGGGCCGGCTGGAGATCAAGCAGTTCATGCGCAGTCGCGAGTCGGTCGTCTTCACGATGGCCTTCCCGGTCCTGATGATCCTGATCTTCGCGTCGATCTTCACCGGGGAGATCGCCGACGGCGTCCGGTTCACCCAGTACTTCATCACCGGCATGATCGCCACCGGGCTGATGACCGTCGGCTTCCAGAGCCTCGCCATCCAGATCCCGATCGAGCGGGACCGGGGTGTGCTCAAGCGGCTGCGCGGCACCCCGATGCCGAAGTGGGTCTACTTCGCCGGCAAGGTCATCATGGTGGCGGTGATCGGCTTCGCCGAAACGGTGCTCCTGCTGGCTATGGCGACCCTGCTGTTCGACCTGCAACTTCCGGACACGGCGTTCAAGTGGTTCACCCTGGCCTGGGTGTCGGTGCTCGGCATCACCGCCTGCACGCTCTGCGGCATCGCCTTCTCGTCGCTGGCGAGGAGCGGGCGCAGCGCGTCGGCGGTCGCCACCCCGATCTCGCTGGTGCTGCAGTTCACCTCCGGCGTCTTCTTCGTCTTCACCGCCCTGCCCGGCTGGATGCAGCAGATCGCCGCGCTCTTCCCGCTCAAGTGGATGTGCCAGGGGCTGCGCTCGGTCTTCCTGCCGGAGGCTTTCGGCACCCAGGAGCCGGGCGGCTCCTTCGAGCTCGGCAGGGTGGCGCTGGTCCTCGCCATCTGGTGCGTCATCGGCCTGGTGCTGTGCATGACGACCTTCCGCTGGACCACCAGACGCGACGGCTGAGCACACACCGCGCCCAAGCCTCGGGCCGACCCGCCCGCCCGCCGAGCTTCGGCGCGGTGTCGTCGCACGATCCGCCGGTCATGCTCCGGCGAGCGCCTGTGCCGGTGCCATCCGGCTGGCTCGCAGCGCAGGGTAGAGCCCAGCCAGCGCCCCGATCACCAGCGTGACGCCCAGGCCTCCGGCGGTGGCCCACGGCGGTACGACGGTCGGCCACCCCTGCGTCAGCGCATACCCGCCGGTGGCGACCACACCGAGCAGGATCCCCCCACCCCCACCGATCGCCGAGAGGATCAGCGACTCGGCGAGGAACTGCACCCGGATGTGCCCCCGAGTGGCGCCCAACGACCTGCGCAACCCGATCTCGGTACGCCGCTCGATCACCGAGATGACCATCGTATTCGCCACGCCGACACCGCCGACCAGGAGCGCGACCGCGCCGAGCCCGAGCAGCAAGGCGGTCAGCGCGTCGTCTGTCGCCTGCTTGGCTACCAGCGCGTCCGAGGGCCGCGAGACGGCCACCTCGTTGGGTGCCGCCGGGTTCGCCGTGCGACCGAGGACCATCCGTACGGCGGCGACCTGGCTTTCCACCGCACGCGCGTAGACGGTGGTGGGATGGCCATCGAAGCCGAGGTACGTCTCAGCGGCCTGCCAACCGACCAACGCGGCACTGTCCAGCTCCGGTGCGAGCGGCACTGGGCCGAGGACACCCACCACGGAGAACCACCGCTGCCCGAGCCACACCCGCAGGCCCGGCGTCGCCAGGTCGAGACGTGCCGCGGCCTGGTGGCCCAACACCACCGCCGGATACCTGCCGGTGGCCGGGGTCAGCCAGGACCCGGCGTACACCGTAGCCCCGATCGTGGCCGGCAGGTCCTGGTCGGCGGCCAGCACCTCGACACTGCTAGTCTGCCCCACCGGCACGAACTCGTTGCGGTAGACGTACGCATCGACCTGCCCGGTGGCGGCGGCGGACTGCACCGGCCCGATCCGCCCGATCATGAGGGTGGCATCCCTGGGTAGCTTGGCGTCGTCGCCGGCGACGGTACGGCCAGGGCTGACAGTCAACAGGTTCGTGCCGAGCTTGTCCAGCGTGCGGTCGAGCTCGGCGCGACTGGACGTGGAGATGCCGACCACGGCGACCATCGCGCCGATGCCGATGGCGATGCCCAGCGCCGAGAGGAAGACCCGCAGCGGCCGCGACCGCAGGCCGACCGCACCGAGCCGCACGATGTCCGCCAACGGCAGTCGGCGAGTCCGGGGCGGGGCACTCACCGCTGCACCTCCAGAACGCTGTCGCGCACGACGTGTCCGTCGAGCAGTTCGACCCGGCGTGGCAACTGCGCCGCGATGTCGTGATCGTGTGTGATCACCACGACGGTTGTTCCCGCCCCGTGTAGTTCTCTGAGCAGGTCGAGCACACTGCCCCCGGACGCCGAATCGAGATTTCCGGTCGGCTCGTCGGCGAGCAGCAGCGCCGGCTCGCCGACGACCGCGCGGGCGATCGCCACTCGTTGGCGCTCGCCGCCGGACAGCTCGTGCGGCAGGTGCTCGAGCCGGTGTCCCAGCCCCACCCGGACGAGTGCCGCCTCAGCTCTGCGCCGTCGGTGCAGCAACGGTACGCCGGAGTAGAGCAGTCCGTCGGCGACGTTGTCCAGCACCGGTGTGCCGGTGGCGAGGTGGAACTGCTGGAAGACGAACCCGATCGTGGTGGCCCGCAGCGCCGACAACGCACGGTCGGACAGTCGCGCCACGTCGTGCCCGTTGATGCGGATTGTCCCGGCAGAGGGACGGTCGAGTGTGCCGAGCAGGTGCAACATGGTCGACTTGCCGGACCCTGACGGGCCCACGATGCCGACCAGTTCCCCGGCGGCGATGGTGAGGTCGACCCCCTCGATCGCGGTCACCCCGCCGGGGTAGGTCCGGGTGACCCCTTCGAGCCGCGCCACCGGGGTCACTGCGGAATCCGTACGGTCATCCCGGCGGCGACGCCGGTGCCAGCCACCTCGACCCGCCCGTCGGCGAACATGCCCGCCTCGACGACGACGATCTCGACGGACTCGCCATCGACGACTTCCAGTCCGTACCCGCCTTCGGCGAGGGCGAGCAGCGCGCTGACCGGCACGGTCAGCACGTCCCGGCGTTCCCGGACGACCCGCCGCACCTCGACGGTGCCGGCGTCCACGGCCACCAGCAGTTCGTGGTCCGGGACGGTCACCGTGACCGAATGCCGGGCGGCGGCGTCGCCCGCTGCCGCATCGCCCACCGGGCCGGCCCCGGACGTTACATCCCCGGCCCGGGCCACCGAGGCGGGCATGCTCTGCCCGTCCAGCAGGGTGACCGTGACCTCCGCTCCGGGCGTGGCCCAGCCCGCGTCGGCGGGCTCCACCTCAGTAGTGATCACGCGGGTCGTGCCGGTCCAGGTCAACACGTCCGCGGGAACGGGCGCGCCGACCCGCAGCGAGTGGCTGGCGATCCGCACCTCGGCTGGCGCGTACAACACCTCACCCAGCTCGACCCGCCCGGTCTCGTCCCTGCCAAGGTCGTCCTGCCAGCGCCGCACCGCCTGGGCCGTGGCATCGGTGTACGTGTCGTCGACGGTGAACCCGGTGTAGCCGAGCTCCCGCAGGTTGCGCTCGAACTGCTCGACGTCGCGGCCTGTCGTCGCCTCGGCGAGTGGACGGAACATCGGCAGTTGCCCGTACAGCAGGACCACCGGCTCATCGTCGACCCGCAGCAGTTCCTTTCCGCGCCCCACGACGGTCCCACCCGGCGCGATCCAGGTGACAGTGCCGGTCAGCTCGCAGCGCACCGGCACGGGTACGCCGTACCCCACCTCGCCGTCGAGCACCCGGTACTCCACCAGATCGCCACGGGTGACCGCGACGGTCTGATAGGCGCGGGGGTCGACGGTCGGTTCCTCGGACCGGCCGGTGCCCAACCCGACGGTGGCGGTGGCCGCCACCACCAGGACCAGTGCCCCCGCGCCTGAGACCGCCAGTGCCCGGAGCCGGCGTTGGCGGTGTCGCCTACCGACGCTTGAATCCTGCGGCACGCTCACTGCATCTCCCTCTCACCATGCCCGATCGGATCGCCCCGGGTCAGCCAACACCCGGCCCCGGGCTGGCGGGTGCCCCGATGATCGGACCGCACGCCGTCTCAGCCCGCTTGACCACGGGGTCGTTCTGGTCCCAGGCCGGCTGGCCGTCGTTGACGTCCGGCCAGTGCCCGTCCGGTCCCGGATCGGGAAAGTCGCTCACCCGGTTCTCCCGCATGCATCGCGCGTAGCTGCGCTTCGCCTCGATCTCCTCAGAGGTCAGGACCGGTTTCTCCTCCAGCCCTTCCGGCATCGCCGGGAGAAGATCGGCGCATGCGGTCTGCGCCTCGAGGAACGTGGGGTCGCTCTTCATCGCCCGAGCGTCACCGCCGTACTCGAACTTCCCCCGGGCGTCCGGGTCGGTGACCTCCACACCCGCCTCGCGCAGGCAGGCGACGTACCTGCGCACGTCCTCCACGTACGCGGTCACCGCGTCGCCGCTGGTGACGACTGTGGGGGTACCGCCCGCAGAGGCGACCGTCGGCTCCCCCGCGTCCGTGCCGCAACCGGCGAGGGCGAACACCAACGCCGCCGCGCCGAGCGTCGCATGTACTGCTGTCGAAACCGGCACGATAGCCTCTCCCTGAATCGGTCCCACGACTGTGACGAAGCAGCGTCAGGCTATGGCGTGAGCTATGAAGATTCCGTCAAGAAGCTGTGTGATGACCATACGGATCCGACGGCGTACGGTGCCGCGGGTGTTGCGGGGCGGTCGCGGACGGCCCGGCGGGCGATGATGGCGGGTGGGCGGTCGCGGACGGACGACCCGCCACTGATCGACGCCTGCGCCCGACCATCCGTGAGAACTGTCCGCTTCGCGCATGGACGCCGCGCAGCGCCGCCAGCACACTGAGAGGGGAGACTGTGGCCGCGCGGATACTGATCGCGGAGGACGACCGGAAGCAGTCGGATCTGCTGCGCGTCTATCTCGAACGCGAGGGCCACAGCGTGCAGGTGGTCACCGACGGCCAGACCGCGCTCGACCGGTGCCGCGGCAACAGGCCCGATCTGATCATCCTGGACGTCATGATGCCCACCGTGGATGGTCTCGACGTCTGTCGGATCCTGCGGGGCGAGTCCGACGTACCGATCATGCTGCTGACCGCGCGGAGCACCGAGGAGGACATCCTCCTTGGTCTCGATCTGGGTGCCGACGACTACGTCACGAAGCCGTACAGCCCACGGCAACTGGCGGCCCGGGTGCGGGTGCTGCTGCGCCGTACGGGGCGTGATGCCGCCGACCCGGAGGTCTTCGCCGTCGGCGATCTGATCATCGACGCGGCGCGGTTCGAGGTCCGGGTCCGGGGCGAGCTGGTGTCGCTGACCCCCAAGGAGTTCGGCATTCTGCGGGCGCTGGCCGCGCAACCGGGCCGGGTGTTCACCCGCGCGCAGATCATCGACAGGGCGTTCGGCTTCGACCGGTACATCGTGGAGCGGACCGTCGACGCGCACGTGATGAACCTGCGGCGCAAGATCGAGGACGATCCGGCGGAGCCGGTGTACGTACAGACGGTGTACGGCCGTGGCTACCGCATGCCGGAGCAGCCGGGATGAGCTTTCGGCTGCGGGTGCTGCTGATGACCATGCTCATCGCCGTCACCGCCACCGTGGCCACGGGATGGCTGACCTTGCGGCAGGCCTCGCGGGAGTTCACCGCGACGGTCACGGCCGACCAGGACGAGTTGGCCCTGATCACGGCGGGCCTCACCGAGTACGGCGGCCTCGGCTCCTGGGACGGCGTGGCGACACGGGTGAGCGAGCTCTCTGCGGCCACCGGCGAACGGATCCGGGTGGCGAGCGACACCGGTGGAGTTCTGGCCGACTCCGACGTGCTGGCCGGGCGGCCGGCCCGTCCCACCGCCGGCCCGCCCACCCTCGTGGACCCTCGGCCGGTCATCCGGCTACCGGCGGACGCGACCACTGAGGGACTGGCGAAGACGATGACCGCGGTGACGGTGCAGTACGAAAAGGCGCTGCGTGACCTCGCCTGTCTGACCGCCGCCGGAATCGCTGTCACGACCGGGGAGTCGAGCCAGGGGGTCCCGGTGCCCGTCGCGACGGATCCGGACCACCCGGCGGCGCGGAACTGCCAGAGCACGGTCCGACCGCCACCCGACACGACGGGAGCGCACATGGTGACGCTGGTGCGCCCTTGTGTCGCCATGACCGCCGATCGCCGGTCCGAGTGCCTGCAACGGGTCTTCGTCGCCCAGACCGCAGCGTTCGCACCGCAGCCGGTGCAGGTGTACGTCGGCGCGCAGGACGAGGAACCGCCGACGCTGCCCAGAGGCTCCGTTTCGCTGACCGCGGCGGTCGTGGCGGCTGCGGCGGTACTCAGCGCGCTGTTGCTGAGCCGCCGGGTGCTACGCCCCATCGCCGCGCTGACCCAGGCAGCACGGCACCTGGGAGTGGGCAGGCTCGACGAACGGGTACCGGTACGGGGCAACGACGAACTCGCCGAGCTGGGCCGCACGTTCAACCACATGGCCGAATCCCTGCAACGCAGCGAGGATCGGCAGCGGCGGATGATCGCCGACGTGGCTCACGAGCTTCGTACCCCCCTGGCGAACTTGCGCGGGTACCTGGAGGCGGTCAAGGACGGCGTGCTGCCGGCCAGCCCCGAGCTGATCGCCTCGCTGCACGAGGAGGCGCTGCTGCAGCAACGCATCGTCGACGACCTGCAGGACCTTGCCATGGCCGAGGCCGGAGCGATGGCCCTGCACCTCACGCAGGTCGACCTGGCAGAGCTCGCGGAGACCTGCCGGGTCAGCCAGGCGGCGCACACCGAGGCGGCCGGCCTGACGCTGCGCGTCGACGCCACAGGGCCGGTGCACGTGACAGGCGACCCCGACCGACTCCGGCAGGTGCTGGGCAACCTGATCCGCAACGCCGTGGCGGCGACGCAGCCTGGTGGATCGGTCACCCTGACCGTGCGCCCCGAGCCGGACGGCGGTCGGGTGAGTGTCACCGACACCGGGACCGGGATCTCGCCGCAGGACCTGCCACACATCTTCGACCGGTTCTGGCGGGCGGATCACGCGCGGGGTCGGGCCTCCGGCGGCAGCGGACTCGGGCTCGCGATCGCCCGGCAGATCGTCACCAATCACGGCGGCGCGATCACGGCGGCGAGCGAGCCGGCTGTCGGCACCACAGTCACGCTCGTCCTGCCCGCCGCCGCGCCGGTCCGACGGTGAGTCGGGCCGGGTGCGGCAGACGGCCCGTCGGTGCACCGACGGGCCGCCCGATGTTCGATGATCCGGTCATGGCGAGCTGACGCATCCGTACAAGTTCCGCATGGCCAGGTGCGATCGATTCGACCCCTGTACGACATGGTCGTGCCGCCACCAGTGTCGAGCCCGTGCCGCGCCGCGCGATCGTGAGCCGGACTCAACGCCGGATCAGTGTCGTCGTGCCGACTTCGGCGGGATCAGAATCCGCAGTAGACGAAGCTCCCGTAGCCGGGCAGCAGGTCGTCGCGGGTCCACCCCTGCACGCCGGTCGCGTCGTTGCGGACGTACGTCCAGGTGTACCCGTCGTTGCCCACCGTGTAGCAGTGGTAGTCCAGCCGGTGCGACGAGTAGGCGATGCCGTTGATGTCGCACGACGTGCTGGAGCCGCTGCGGTGCCGGACGGCGTCCGCACCCGTCGGCCAGCTGCTGCTGTCGCGGTCGCTGACGGTCCTGCCGCAGGGTGCGTGGGCCAGCGCGGCACTGCTGGTCGCGACCGGTGCGACCAGGGCTGTCACCGCCAGCGCGACCACCCCGAGCGCCCCCCGTGTTGCTCTACGCATACCTTCCTCCTCGGATAGCCAACAGAGCGAACGTCATCGCTCTCTTGAGCACAAGGTATCGACGCTCATGCCTCGAGCCAACCGAGTTGTCGGGTGCCGAACACTCACCGCACTCTCCCTCAGCGGTGGGAGCAAAAAAGGACAGTCCTAATATGATCAAGGACTGGATCCCTTTCCCTGCAACGATCATGGAAACTTCCCCCGACCGACATCAGCCCGCACGGGGTCGCGTGCCGAAAGCCGGGGAACCATGTCCAGCTGAGTGGGATCACCGGGTCAGTAGCTGTAGAAACCCTGACCGGTCTTGCGGCCCAGGTCGCCGGCGGTGACCATGCGCTGCAACAGCTCCGGCGGGAAGAACTTCTCGTCGGCGGTGTCCGCGTAGATGTTCTTCGACGCGTTCAGCAGCACGTCCGCGCCGGTCAGGTCGACGGTCGCCAGCGGACCCATCGCGTGCCCGAAGCCCAGCTTGCAGGCGGTGTCGAGGTCCTCGGCGGAGACCACGCCGGACTCGACGAGCTTGACCGCCTCGACGACGAGCGCGGAGATCAGCCGGGTGGTGACGAAGCCGGCGATGTCCCGGTTGACGACCACGCAGGTCTTACCGATCTCCTCGGCGAACGCCTTCGCGGTGGCCAGTGTCGCATCGGAGGTCTTGTAGCCGCGTACCAGCTCGCAGAGCTTCATCATCGGCACCGGGGAGAAGAAGTGCGTGCCGACCACCGACTCGGGGCGTTCGGTGACGGCGGCGATCTGGGTCACCGGGATCGCTGAGGTGTTGGTGGCCAGGACGGCGTCCGCCTTGCAGATCTTGTCCAGCGCCCGGAACACCTCGTGTTTGATCTCGATCCGCTCGAAGACCGCCTCGACGACGATGTCCGCGTCGCCGGCCGCCGCCAGATCGGTGGTGGTGGTGATCCGGCCCATCGCCGACTCGACGTCGTCGGTGCTGATGGCCCCCTTGCCGGCGAACCGCTCCAGCGACCGCCGGATGCCGTCCACGCCCCGGGCGGTGGCGGCGTCGTCGAGGTCGCGCAGGGTGACCTGCCAGCCTGCCTGGGCGGCGACCTGGGCGATGCCCGATCCCATCAACCCGGCCCCGATCACTGCCAGCCGACCAGCCATCTGCATCTCCTCGTCCACGCGGGCGCAACCAGTGGCTAGCACTCTAACGTGCGGGACTTAACGATCGGTAACCCCAGCGGCCGGGCAACTCCGGCGCACCAATTTGACGGTGTCGTAGGTCACCCACCGCACCGGCCCGTAGGTCATCCGCCGCACCGCTCCACCTGCACGCCGAGCGAGCACAGGTCGGCCACGTAGTTCGGGTAGCCGCGGTCGATGTGGTGTACGTCGGCGATCTCGGTTACCCCGTCGGCGCAGAGCCCGGCGATCACCAGCCCGGCACCGGCCCGGATGTCCGTGGCCCGCACCGGCGCGCCGACCAGCCGTTCTCTGCCGCGTACCACTGCGTGGTGGCCGTCGGTCCTGATGTCGGCGCCGAGCCGGAGCAACTCCTCGACGAACATGAACCGCCCGTCGAAGATGTTCTCGGTCACCAGGGACGCGCCCTCGCTGACCGCCGCCAGCCCGATCGCCATCGGCAACAGATCGGTGGCGAACCCGGGAAACGGCAACGTGACGACGTCCACGGCTCGCGGACGGCGGCCCATCCGTACCCGGAAGCCGTCGCCGCTCGCCTCGACGGTGGCCCCGGCGGTCGCCACCTTGTCCAGGGCGACCTCCAGGAACGACGGATCGACCCCGCGTACAGTGACGTCGCCGCAGGTCATCGCGGCGGCGAAGGCCCAGGTCCCGCCGACGATGCGGTCACCGATGGTCGCGTGCTCGACCGGCCGTAGCTCCGGCACGCCTTCGATGCGCAACGTGGCGGTGCCAGCGCCGTCGATCTGGGCACCCATCCCGGTCAGCATGGCGCAGATGTCGACGATCTCCGGTTCGCGGGCGGCGTTGTCGATCTCGGTCACCCCGTCGGCCAGCACCGCCGCCATGACGAGGTTCTCGGTGGCGCCGACGCTCGGAAAGTCCAGCCAGATGGTGGCGCCGTGCAGCCCACGGGACGCCGACGCGACGACGAGACCCTCCTCACCGGTGATGTCCGCGCCCATCCGGGCCAACCCACCGACGTGCATGTCGAGTCCGCGCGAGCCGATCGCGTCGCCGCCGGGATGGGCCACCCGGACCCGCCCGCAGCGGGCCAGCAGCGGCCCGAGTACGCAGATCGACGCCCGCAGTCGGCGGACCAACTCGTAGTCGGGTTCGCAGCCGGGCACCGGCGGAACGTCGATGACGACGGTACTGGCCCGTGGCGAGCCGGCCACCAGGTGCCCCGGCCCGGTCGCGTCCGGTTCGCAGATGGTGACCTGGCAGCCGAGCCCGCGCAGCACCTCGGCCATGATCGCGATGTCGGTGATCCGGGGCACGTTGCTGATCACGGACCGGCCGGGGGCCAGCAGTGCCGCCGCCATCAGTTTCAGCGCCGAGTTCTTGGCGCCCTCGACCGGCACCGTGCCGGCCAGCCGAGCCCCGCCGGTCACCCGGATGACGTCCCCGGCCGTCGGCGGGGGTACCAGCGCCGGCTCCCCGGCCACCGCGTCGGTGACCGAGGGACGCGCCACGGCGGCGGCCAAGCGGTCTGCTTCGTCGGCGGTAGCCGGGCGGCCCACGTCCGCCGCCGCTGACAAACCCAGGTCGGCCTCGACACCGGCACCGCCGGTGCGGCCGAGAATCCGTACCCTGTCACTCATGGCCGTCCACCTCACCCGCATCTACACCAAGGCCGGCGACACCGGCACGACCAGGCTGAGCAACAACGAAGAGGTCGCCAAGACCGACCCACGGATCTGCGCGTACGCCGACGTCGACGAGTGCAACGCCGCCATCGGGGTGGCGATCGCGCTCGGCGGGCTCGACGAGAGCCTGAGTAGCGTGCTGGGGCAGATCCAGAACGACCTGTTCGACGTCGGCGCCGATCTGTCGAATCCCATCGAGCCGGAGCCGGCGTACCCGCCGCTGCGGGTGACCGAGGCGTATGTCACCCGGCTGGAGGGGTGGTGCGACGAGTACAACTCGCGGCTGGCCAAGCTCGACTCCTTCGTCCTGCCTGGCGGCACCTCTGGCGCCGCGCTGCTACACGTGGCACGCACCGTCGCCCGGCGGGCTGAGCGCGCGGCGTGGGCGCTGATCAATCGCGAACCTGAACGAACCAGCACCCTTCCGGCAAAGTATCTCAATCGTCTCTCAGATTTGCTGTTCATCCTGGCGAGAACCGCGAACCCGGGCGGCGACGTGCTCTGGGTGCCCGGCGGCGGACGCTGACCAGGACACCCGACGATGCCCGGTCTGCATCACGTCGAGGTCTGGGTACCCGATCTGGCCGGGGCTGAACCGGGCTGGTCCTGGCTGCTGGGTGAACTCGGCTGGCAGCCGTACCAGCGCTGGCCGGCCGGCCGGTCCTGGCGCTACGGCGAGACGTACCTGGTGGTCGAGCAGTCACCGGCGCTCACCGCCGAGCGGCACGACCGGTGCGCGCCAGGCCTCAACCACCTGGCGTTTCACGCCGGGTCCCGGCAACGGGTGGACGAACTGGTCGCGGCAGCGCCGGGCCACGGGTGGTCGCTGTTGTTCGCCGAGCGGCATCCGTACGCCGGCGGGCCGGACACCTACGCCGGCTACCTGATTGACGGCTACGGCTATGAGGTCGAACTCGTCGCACCAGGATGAGACGGGGCTGTCTCGCCAGGGTGAGGCGAGCCTAGGCCGCCAGGCTGCGCGAGTCCTCGCCCGGCAGACCGGCCTCCAGCCAGGAGCTGAAGCCGGTGACAGTCGACTCGGCCATCGCGATCTCCACCGGTGCGTGATGGCTGGTGCACCGCAGGATCACCCAGTCGTGCGGCAGGGAGAACCGCTCCTGCCCGCGTGGGCTGCGGCGGCTCTCCACCGCCAGGCCCCGGCGGGAGAGCACCCGCTTGGGCCGCAGGGCGAAGCTGAACATCCGGTACCAGCGGAGCTCATCGCCGACGAATCGCCCGAACCCCGCAGACCAGCCACGCCCGTCCATCATGGTCGAGACCCGGAAGTTGAGCTTGATGGTGCCACTCACCCGGGCCATCAGGGCACGCCGGATGATCAACACCAGGATCGCGGTGAGCAGGGCAATGGCGCCGATCCCGAACCATTCGATGGTCGACATCGGCGGCCCGCTCAGTGGCCGGAAACGGTGGCGGGAGCGGCCGGAGTGGCCTCCTCGGCGAGGATCGTCACGCCGTGGCTGGTCACTGAGAGGAAACCGCCGGCGACGTCGTAGGCGATCTGTTCCCGATCCGGCAGGGTGATCCGCACCTGGCCCGGCTCGGCGAGCTGGCCGAGCATGGGCGCGTGGCCCGGCAGTACGCCGAGCTCACCTTCGGTCGTCCGGGCGGTCACCATTTCGGCCTCGCCGGACCAGACCATCTGCTCGACGGCGACGAGTTCGACGTGCAGTTGCTTGGCCAACGCTGTCTCCTTTGGTGGCGAGGACAAACCCGAGTTTAGTCGGGGCGGCCACCGTGCTCCCAGCCGGGTGCCCGGCGGACCTGACGTCACCTTTCGCGATTGACCAGTTCAGGACGGGTTAGCACGAACTGGTCGAGAGTTCCGGCGCGCAGCGCGCCGAAGCAGTCGTCGGCGTCGTCGGTGAACCGTTCGCCGAGATACTCGCCGACCGGATCGGCGACGGCGGTGCCGGGCAGGTCGAGCAGGACGATGCCGTCGGCCCGCAGCCGACGCAACCCGAGCGCGAAGTCGAGCACCGACCGCCCCCGAGTGCCGACCACCACCGCGTCGCCGGTCGCCTCCAGCACCGCGCCCAACCGGGTCGGATCGGTGATCAGATCCCGGGTGAGCACCTGCTCCGCCAGCGCCCGGACCAGCTGACGCTGGTGGCGCTGCCGGCCGTAGTCACCGTCCGGCAGGCTCTCCCGTTGCCGCACATAGTCCAGCGCCTGCCAGCCGCTGAGCCGATGCTCACCCTGCCGGTACTCGGCCTGCGGACCGGCATAACCCGGCCCGTCGGGGTTGCTCGGCCGCAGCCGGCCATCGGGCTGCCGGTGACGGGAGCGGACGTCGGAGTCGATGTGCATCCGCACCCCACCGATCGCGTCCACCAGGCGTTCCAGGCCGGCGAAGTTGACGATGACCCCGGCGTCGAACTGCTCGATCCCGGTACGGGCGGAAACCGTGGCGGCGAGCAGTTGGAAGCCGGCCACCGGGTCCGGCTTTCCGGCACCGGGCACCCGACTGCCGTACGCCATCGCGGCGTTGATCCGGTCGACTCCGCCGGGGTGACCGCTGACGCCGAAAGCCGGGATCTCCACCAGCAGATCGCGGGGCAGCGAGATCAGGTACGCCCGGGACAGTTCCGCCGGGATGTGTACGACCAGCACGGTGTCCGCCCGGGGTGTCCGCTCCGGCTGGTCGGCCGGCCGGTCGATGCCGACCAGCAGCACATTGACCGGCCCGGTGAGCTTGCCCGGCGGCGCCGAAGCCGAACTTCCGTCGCCGAACAGGTCCGCGACCGGGACGGTGGCGGTGTAGCGGTCGACCACGGTTCGGCTGAGTACCACGACCGCAGCCGAAATGAGCAACAGCCCGACGAGTACCGCGAGCAGCGCGTTGCGTTCCGGGTGCCGGCGGCGCATCCTGGCCCGTCGCCCCACCGTCGCCGGGATCGGTGCCTGATCCGTGGTCCGGTCCGGCTCCGCCATTGCCCCGACCCCCGTCCGCCCGCTGAGCCGGCCGGGTACCCGGGGCAGGCTGGCGCAAACGCCGCGCCCGTACCCCCGCCGGGGTGAACGCGACGAGCGCCCCGCCTCAGTGGCGGGGCGCTCGGGATGCTGGTGCGATCGACAGCCGGGGCGGTCAGTCGTCCTTCATCAGCTCGCGGGCGTTGCGCTCCAGGTCGTCGAGCCCACCGCACATGAAGAAGGCCTGCTCGGGGAAGTGGTCGTACTCCCCTTCGCTGATCTTGCGGAACGCCTCGATGGTGTCCTTGACCGGCACGTAGGAACCCTTGATGCCGGTGAAGACCTCGGCCGCGAAGGTGTTCTGCGACAGGAACCGCTCGATCCGCCGGGCCCGGGAAACGGTGATCTTGTCGACCTCGGAGAGTTCCTCCATACCGAGGATGGCGATGATGTCCTGCAGGTCCTTGTACTTCTGCAGGATCCGCTTCACCTCGGTGGCGACCGCGTAGTGCTCCTGGCCGACGAACTCCGGGGCGAGGATCCGCGACGAGGACGCCAGCGGGTCGACCGCCGGGTAGATGCCCTTGTCGGAGATGGACCGCTCCAGGTTGGTGGTGGCGTCCAGGTGGGCGAAGGTGGTGGCCGGCGCCGGGTCGGTGTAGTCGTCGGCGGGCACGTAGATCGCCTGCATCGAGGTGATCGCCTGGCCCTTGACGGAGGTGATCCGCTCCTGCAGCTCGCCCATCTCGTCGGCCAGGGTGGGCTGGTAGCCCACCGCGGACGGCATCCGGCCGAGCAGCGTGGAGACCTCGGAACCGGCCTGGGTGAACCGGAAGATGTTGTCGATGAAGAGCAACACCTCCTGCTTCTGCACGTCGCGGAAGTACTCCGCCATGGTCAGCGCCGCCAGCGCGACCCGCAACCGGGTGCCCGGCGGCTCGTCCATCTGGCCGAAGACCAGTGCGGTCTTGTCGATGACGCCCGACTCGGTCATCTCGTGGATGAGGTCGTTGCCCTCACGGGTCCGCTCCCCCACGCCGGCGAAGACCGACGTACCGCCGAAGTTGTTGGCGACCCGGATGATCATCTCCTGGATGAGCACCGTCTTGCCCACGCCGGCACCGCCGAACAGCCCGATCTTGCCGCCCTTGACGTACGGGGCGAGCAGGTCGAGCACCTTGATGCCGGTCTCCAGCATCTCGGTCTTCGGCTCCAGGTCGGCGAACGCCGGCGCCTTCTGGTGGATCGACCGACGCTCGGTGACCTGCAGCGTCTCGCCCTCGGCGAGATTGAGGCATTCACCGATGGTGTTGAAAACCTTGCCCTTGACGCCATCACCGACCGGCACCATGATCGGCGATCCGGTGTCGCGGACCACCGCGCCACGGACCAGACCGTCGGTCGGCTGCATCGAGATCGCCCGGATCACGTTGTCGCCGAGGTGCTGGGCGACCTCCAGGGTCAGGGTCCGCTCACCGCCGGCCAGCGCGACGTCCACGTGCAGGGCGTTGGTGATCGCCGGCATCGCCTCGCGGGGGAACTCGGCGTCGACGACCGGGCCGATGACCCGGACCACGCGGCCGGCAGCCGTACTGGTCGCTCCGGTTGCCTGGGTTTCTACAGAGGCAGTCATCACACTTCACTTCCCGCCGCCGCGAGCGCGTTGGCGCCGCCGACGATCTCGCTGATCTCCTGGGTGATCCCGGCCTGACGCGCCGAGTTCATTAGCCGCGTGTACTTCTCGATCATGTCCTCGGCGTTGTCCGTGGCGCTCTTCATCGCCCGCCGCCGGGCCGCCGACTCACTCGCCGCCGATTCGATCAGCGCCGCGTAGATCCGGGTGTTGATGTATTTCGGCAGCAACGCGTCGAGCAGCGCCTCGGCGTTCGGCTCGAACTCGTACGCCGGCAGCACACCACGCGGTGCCTCGTCGATCGAACGCTCCTCGACCTCCATCGGGCCGAGGATCCGGGGCACCGGCGTCTGCGTCATCAGCGACTTGAACTCGGTGGAGACGATGTGCAGCTCGTCCACCCCGAGCACCCCGTCGGCACCGCTGCCGCCGTCGGTGTCGTCCGAGCCGTGCCGGAACGCCGTGATCAGCGTCTCGCCGACCTCGCGGGCGTCAGAAAAGCCCGGCTGCTCGGAGAAACCGGTCCAGCTCGCCTCGATCGGCCGGTTGCGGAACCGGTAGTACGACACACCCTTGCGGCCGATGACGTACAGCACCGGTTCCTTACCGTCGTCCTTGAGCCGCGTGATCAGCGACTCGGCGGTCTTGATCGCGTTGGTGCTGTACCCGCCGGCCAGGCCCCGGTCGCTGGTGATCACCAGCACCCCGGCCCGGCGGACCTGCGGACGCGCGGTCAGCAGCGGGTGGTCGACCGAGGCGTTGGAGGCCAACGCGGAGAGCACACCGGTGATCGCGTTGGCGTACGGCAGCGAGGCCGCCACCCGCGCCTGCGCCTTCGCGACTCGGCTCGTCGCGACGAGCTCCATCGCCTTGGTGATCTTCTTCATCGACTTCGCCGAGCGAATCCGCTGGCGAAGCACCCGAACCTGGGCCGGCATCTGTCCGCCTTCCTACTGCTTCGGCGGGGCGCTGGTGTAGCGGGTCACGGTCTCCCGCTCCTGCTCGCCCTCCAGAGCCTCGGCCGGTGCCTCGTTGACCACCCGGCTGGGGTCCTTGGACAGGAACATTTCCTTGAACTTCTCGACCGCTTCGCTGAGCGTGGTGGTGATCTCGTCGTCCCAGTTGTACGCGGCGATCGAGTCCAGGGTGCCGGCGTACGAGTGCCGCAGGTACTCCAGGAACTCGGTCTCGAACCGGCGGACGTCACCGACCGCGATGTCGTCGAGCTTGCCTTCGGTGCCGGCCCAGACCGAGACGACCTGCTCCTGCACCGGGAACGGCGAGTAGTTCGGCTGCTTGAGCAGCTCGACCAGGCGACCACCGCGGTCCAGCTGGTTACGCGACGCCTTGTCCAGGTCGGAGGCGAGCGCGGAGAACGCCTCCAGCTCGCGGTACTGGGCCAGGTCCAGCCGCAGCCGGCCCGCGACCTTACGCATCGGCTTGACCTGCGCGGCACCACCGACCCGGGAGACCGAGGTACCGACGTTGATCGCCGGGCGCTGACCCTGGTTGAACAGGTCGGTCTCCAGGAAGATCTGGCCGTCGGTGATCGAGATGACGTTGGTCGGGATGAAGGCCGAGATGTCGTTGGCCTTCGTCTCGATGATCGGCAGGCCGGTCATCGAACCGGCACCGAGGGCGTCGGAGAGCTTCGCGCAGCGCTCCAGCAGCCGCGAGTGCAGGTAGAAGACGTCACCCGGGTACGCCTCGCGGCCCGGCGGGCGGCGCAGCAGCAGCGACACGGCACGGTACGCCTCGGCCTGCTTGCTCAGGTCGTCGAAGACGATCAGCACGTGCTTGCCGGCGTACATCCAGTGCTGCCCGATGGAGGAACCGGTGTACGGCGCGATGTACTTGAAGCCGGCCGGGTCGGAGGCGGGCGAGGCGACGATGGTGGTGTACTCCATCGCGCCGTGCTCCTCCAGCACGCCCTTGATCGAGGCGATGGTGGAGGCCTTCTGGCCGATCGCCACGTAGATGCAGCGCACCTGCTTGGTCGGGTCGCCGGACTCCCAGTTGGCGCGCTGGTTGAGAATCGTGTCCAGCGCGACGGTGGTCTTGCCGGTCTTGCGGTCGCCGATGATCAGCTGCCGCTGGCCGCGACCGATCGGGGTCATGGCGTCGATCGCCTTGATCCCGGTCTGCAGCGGCTCGGTGACCGACTGCCGGGCCATCACGTTCGGCGCCTGCAGCTCCAGCTCGCGGTAGCCGTCGTTGGTGATCTCGCCGAGGCCGTCGATCGGCTCGCCGAGGGCGCTCACGACGCGGCCGAGGAAGGCGTCACCGACGGGTACGGACAGCACCCGGCCGGTGCGCTTGACCCGCTGACCCTCCTCGATGCCGGCGTAGTCACCCAGCACGACCACACCGATGTCGCGTACGTCGAGGTTCAGCGCCACGCCCAGCGTGCCGTCCTCGAATTCCAACAGTTCGTTCGCCATCGCCGAGGGCAGTCCCTCGACGTGGGCGATGCCGTCCCCGGCGTCCGCCACGGTGCCGACCTCTTCGCGAGACAGCTCCGGCGTGTAGGAGGAGACGTAGCTTTCTAGTGCGCCACGGATCTCGTCCGACGAGATGGTCAGCTCGGCCATCCTCTGCTTCCTCTATGTCTAGTGGCCCGGAGGTTCCCGGAACGGCATGGACTTGGGTCAGCGCCCAGCAAGCGCCTTACGAGTGTCGATGAGGCGGCGCCGTACGGTGCCGTCGTACAGGTCTGATCCGATCCGTACGCTCATCCCGCCGAGAACAGCCGGGTCGACCGTCAACTTGACGGAGACTTCTCGACCGTACATTCCGGTCAAGGTCGCGCCCAACCGCTGCTCCTGTGCTTCGGTGAGCGCGGCGGCGACCGTGACGTGTGCGACCTGCCGGTCCCGCCGCTGCGCGGCCAGCTCCACCAGGCGGCTGAGCCCGGCGCTGACGGAACGCCCACCAAAGCCGCGCACCGCCTGGTCCGCCAGGCGGATGGTGGCGGGTTTGGCTTTACCGGTGAGCAGGCCGCGGACCAGCTCGACCCGCCGGTCGACGGCCACCGAGCCGTCTCCGATCACCGCGCCGAGTTGCTGGTCACCATCGATGATCTTGCCGAATCGGAACAGCTCGTCCTCGACCTCGATCAGGTCGCCGGCCGAATCGGCACCGGCCAGGACCGCGTCCACCCCGAGCCGCTCCGTCGCGTCGAGCAGCTCCGACGGCGTCGACCACCGTGCCGTGACCACGGCTGCCAGCAGCTCGACGGCCTCGGTGGTGACCTTGCCGGCGAGCAGACCCCGCAGCAGATCCACCCGGTCGTCGGCGGCCCGCGCCGGGTCGGACAGCGCCCGCCGCAGCCGGGGCTGGCGGCGCAGCAGGTCGGCCACGGAGAGGATGTCGTCGGCCGTGGCGGCGACCGCGGCCGGCGCGCTGCCGGCGACGAAGGCAGCCAGGCGTTCGGTCACCGCAGCGTAGGACTCCCGGCTGGTGGCGGACTGCATCAGCGGGCCCCCGTGCTCTCCAGGTCGGTCAGGAACCGCTCGACGGTGCCCTTGCGGCGGGCCTCGTCGGCGAGCGCGTCCCCGACGATCCGGCCAGCCAGGTCGACGGCGAGCGTACCGATCTCGGCACGCAGCTCACGGATGATGGTCTGCCGCTCCGCCGCGAGTTGCTCCTTGCCGGCCGCGATGATCCGGTCGGATTCCTCGCGCGCCTTGGCGAGGATGTCCTGCCGGATGCCCTCGGCGTCGGCCCGGGCGTCGTCGCGGATCCGGGCGGCGTCGGTGCGCGCCTCGGCCAGCTGGACCTTGTACTGCTCCAGCAGTTCGTTCGCCTCGGCCTGCGCGGCCTCGGCCCGCTTGATGCCGCCCTCGATTGCCTCGACCCGCGCCTGGTACATCGCTTCCATCCGCGGAAACACGAACTTCAGCAGTACAGCGACCAGCAGACCGAAGGCGACCAGACCGACGATGATCTCAGACAGCGGCGGGAGCAGGATGTTCCCGCCTTCTTCCGCGGCAATGTTCATGGACGTTTCCCTTCGCCCGGACCGGCCGTAACGCAGCCGGTCACCGAGTCAGACGCGGTGGGCCCGTCGGCCCACCAGGTTGCCGGCCGAATCAGCTGAGCGCGAACGCGAGCACCAAGCCGAGCAGGGCCAGCGCCTCGATGACGGCGAAGCCCATGAACATGTAGACCCGGGTCAGGCCGGCGCTCTCCGGCTGGCGGGCGGTCGCCTGGATGTAGGCGGCGAACACCAGACCGACGCCGATACCGGGGCCAATGGCAGCAATGCCGTAGCCGATAGCGTTCAGGCTGCCGGTGATCTCCATGATTGTTTTCCTCCTGCGTTGAACGCGTGTCCATCACGCGCACGTTTAGGTGAATGTTCAGTTGTCGCCCGCGGAACAAACTGCGAACGTGTGCCGATCGGAGCGGCCGGGCTCAGTGTGACTCGGCCAGCGAGTGTTGCAGGTAGGTCGCGCTGAGCAGGGTGAAGACGTACGCCTGGAGAACCATGATGCCGAACTCGAAGAAGGTCATCACGATCGCCATGCCCCAGCTCAGGACGGCGATGGGCTTGATGAACATGCTGTCCGCCTGGAAGAGCGCCACACCGCCGAGGATGAAGACCAGCAGGATCATGTGGCCGGCGAACATGTTGGCGAAAAGACGGACGGAGAGCGTCACCGGCCGCAGGATCAGGTTGGAGACGAACTCGATCGGCACCAGGATCGGCTGCACCCACAGCGGCGCGCCGGAAACCCAGCAGACGTGCTTGATGTAGCCGAGGAAGCCCCACTTGGCGATGCCGTGGCCGATGTAGAGCAGCCAGCTGACGAGTGCCAGCACCATCGGGAAGGCGATGTGTGACATCGGCGAGATCTGGGCGAACGGGACGATGCCCCAGAGATTGTTCAGCAGGATGAAGCAGAACAGCACCGTCAGGTAGGGCGCGAACCGCACCCCGTCCTTGCCGATCACGTCCCGGGCGATGTTGTCGCGCACCATGCCGTAGACCGACTCGGCCAGCCACTGACCCTTGGTCGGCACCAGTTTCGGGCTCCGGTAGGTGACCAGGAAGAAGATCATCACCAGCGCGGCGGCGATCCAGAGCAGCAGCGTTATCTTGGTGAAGGCAGCCGCCCAGGCGGTGCCGTCCAGCCCCGGAATGAGGCTGCGGAAGTCGAAGGCATCCACGCCGGGAGGAAACTCCGCGGCGAGAACGGTGGGCTGCTCAATCAACGCATCCTCCGTTGGTCGGGCCTGGTCACGCGCCCAGCTTCTTAACGGTCAGGTAGACCCCGGCCGCCGTCCCGCCGATCAGACCGATCAGCAGCCCGACGTTGGGCAGGTTCAGCCAACGGTCGACGAGCCACCCCGCTCCGCCCCACACGGCCATCCCGCCGAGCAGGTAGCCGATCGCGGCGAACCCGGCGTCGGCCCCGGAGGGGCCCGCGGGTTCAGAGGGTGATTCACCGGCCATGACGCCGGAAACATATCAGGGCAACGATAGAGGCTGTGCGTCACCCCCCGCACAACCCTCGTTGTGTGGGCGACCCATTGGCACCTCAGATGGGGGCTCACGGTACTCCTCTCTCAACGATCTTGCACTAATCGAGGGACAAACCGGACGAAAGTTCTCGATAAGTGCAAGATCGCCGAGGGCGAGGAGAGTCAGCGGGGGTCGATCTCGACGTACGGGATACGGGCCCGGAAGGTCCACCAGACCTGTGCGGTGACCCACGTGACGGTCGCCACGATGATCGCCACCGCGAGCATCCGCTGACCAGGCCAGCCCGATGCCGCCACCGCGAACACCGCCACACCCAGCACCGCGAACTTCACGCCGTACGTGAGCAGCCCCACACTCAGCACCATCGTCGGGTGCACAGCGTCCGCCCAGGCCAGCGCCAGGCTCGACACCACGTAGCTGACCACCACCAGCAGCACCCCGGCCGCCGCCCCGGCCGCACCCGGACCACCGTCCAGCCCCGCACCGACCGCGGTCAGCACCACCAGCAGGATCGCCGACGCCAGCAACGGCAGCGGCAGGTGCCGTAGCCGTTTGCGCATCATCGGGAGTACTCAACGGGTCGGGGATACGCCGGGAACTCGGCGACCAGCTCGGTGACCGCACCGGCGATCTCGGTCAGCTCGGCGGTGCCCGCCACGGTCGCCGGATCCGCCCGTACCGCCCGGGCGATCAACTCCGCGACCACCCGCAACTGCGGCTCGGTCATCCCCTGCGTGGTGACGCAGCCGGTGCCCACCCGGATCCCGGACGCCGTCATCGGCGGCTGCGGATCGTACGGGATCGCGTTCTTGTTCAACGTGATCCGGGCCAGCTCACAGCGGGCCTCGGCGTCGCGTCCACTGACCCCGACCTCGCGCAGGTCGATCAGCGCCAGATGGGTGTCGGTGCCGCCGGAGACCGGCCGCATCCCCGCTTCGGCCAGCCCGTCGGCGAGCGTCCGCGCGTTGCGCACCACCTGGGCGGCGTACTCGCCGAAGGCCGGCCGCGCCGCCTCCCGCAGGGCGACCGCCTTGGCCGCGACCGCGTGCATCAACGGACCGCCCTGGGTGAACGGGAAGACCGCCTTGTCGATCCGCTCGGCGAACTCCGCCCGGCACAGGATCATCCCGCCGCGCGGCCCGCGCAGCACCTTGTGCGTCGTCGCGCAGACCACGTCGGCGTACGGCACCGGCGACGGGATCGCCCCACCGGCGACCAGACCGATGAAGTGGGCCGCGTCGACCATCAGGTACGCGTCGACCTCGTCGGCGATGGACCGGAACGCGGCGAAGTCGATCAGACGCGGATAGGCGGTGGCCCCACAGATGATCAGCTTGGGCCGGTGCCGCCGGGCCAGGTCCCGCACCTGGTCGTAGTCGATCAGCTCGGTGTCGGCGCGCACCGGGTAGCCGACCGCGTCGAACCAGCGGCCGGAGAAGTTCACCCGACTGCCGTGGGTCAGGTGCCCGCCGTGCGGCAGCTCCATCGCCAGCACCTTCTCGCCCGGCGCCACCAGGGCGGCGTACGCGGCCAGATTCGCCGACGCCCCCGAATGGGGCTGCAGGTTGGCGTGCCCGGCGCCGAACAGCTCCCGGGCCCGGGTCAGCCCGATCGTCTCGGCCTGGTCAACCTGGGCGCAGCCACCGTAGTAGCGCCGCCCCGGGTAGCCCTCGGCGTACTTGTTGGTCAGCGTCGACCCGAGCGCGGCCAGCACCGCCGGTGAGGTCAGGTTCTCACTGGCGATCAGTTGCAGACCGGCGCGCAGTCGATCGAGCTCGCCGAGCACCACCTGGGCGATCTCCGGATCGGTCGACGACAACTCGTCGAAGTCCGGCCCCCAGAACGGGGGAACCACCGAATCCATTGCGATCTCGCCTCCGTCGGCTGCCGACTCAGGTGCCGGCTCAGGGCAGCAGCGCCACGCCGAGCGCCCCCACCGTCTCCTCGACCTCGTCGGCCACCCGGGCGAAGGTGTGATCGCCACGGCCCCACGGATCGTCCAGGTCGTCACCGGGCTGCGGACCCGAGCCGTCGCGGGCCGCCGCGACCGCCGCCACCACCGCCACCCCCCGGGCGTACATGGCCTCCGGGGTGGCCGCGGCCGCCGGCAGCGCACCGGCGTCCACCGCCGGCAGCAACCGGCCGAACTCGCCGAGCACGAACGTGCGGTCGGCGGCGTCGGGGCGCAACGCCAGCACGTACTCCAACTGGTCGGCGGTGGCGGTGAGCACCAGGTCGGCCGCGTCGATCTGGTCCGAGCGCAGCTTGCGGGCGGCGAACCCGTCGACCTCGCCGCCGCGGGCGATCACCTGACGGGCGGCGGGCGGGTTCATCTCCTCGCCGGCGTGCCAGCCGCCGGTGCCGGCGCTGTGGCTGTGCAGCAACTCCTCGACCGGCGACACCTCGGTGGCCGGGTCGAGCCGGTCCAGGCGTTCCCGCACCGCGAGGACGAGCAGCCGCTCGGCCATCGGGGACCGGCAGATGTTACCCATGCAGACGTGGAGAACGGTGAACGGCGGCACTCAGGACTCCGTACCGACGATGTCCGGCAGCACGTCGCGCAGCTTCTCGATCGGGATCGCGCCGGCGCGGACCACCCGGGGGAGGTCCCCGGTCAGATCCACGATGGTGCTCGGCACCGGGTCCGGGCACGGCCCCGCCTCCAGGTAGGTCCGTACCGAGTAGCCGAGCTGGTCACGGGCCCCGGCGGCGGTGACCGCCGCCGGCCGGCCGGTCTTGTTCGCCGACGACACCGCCATCGGCCCGGTCTCCCGTAGCACCTCCAGCGCCACCGGGTGCAACGGCATCCGCACCGCCACCGTCCCGTTGGTGTCGCCGAGATCCCAGTTCAGGCTCGGCGCGTGCTCGACGATCATGGTGAGCGCGCCCGGCCAGAACGCGTCGGCCAGGTCACGGGCGGTCTGCGGCAGGATCAGCACCAGTCCGTCGAGGGTGTGTCGGGAGCCGACCAGCACCGGCGGCGGCATCTGCCGGTCGCGACCCTTGGCGTTGAGCAGCGCGGTCACCGCGTACGAGGTGAAGGCGTCGGCGCCGACCCCGTAGACGGTGTCCGTCGGCAGCACGACCAGCTCGCCGTTCTTGACCGCCTCGATCGCCGCGGCGATGCCTTTGTCGCGGTCGGCGGCGGACCGGCAGTCATAGAGCATCACGGTGAGCCAGTGTGCCACGTGCCCGCCGGGTGATCCGCACCGATCACCTCGTCGCGCCGGTCACCCGGTCCGGTGGGCGGTCACGTAACGGGGTCGTCCGGCGAGGTCGTGCTGCCCGGCGACGTCGGTGAACCGCCCGTCGGCGACGATCAGCTCGACGACGGCGTCGGCGTGACTGTCGTCGTGTTCGACCCCGAGCAGCCCGCCGGGGCGCAGCAGCACCGCCGCCCGGGACACCACCGGGCGGATGACGGCGAGGCCGTCCGGGCCGCCGAAGACCGCCTCCACCGGGTCGTGCCCGGCGACCTCCGGCGGCACCGGCGTGCCGTCCGGGACGTACGGCGGGTTGCACAGCACCACGTCGACCTGCCCGGTCAGCTCGGCGAGCAGGCCGGGGTCGGTGACGTCACCGGGCACCACCTCGATTGGCCGGTCGCCGGCCGCCGCCCGCCGCCCCGCGTTGCGGCGCAGCCAGTCGAGACTCTCGGCGGAGCGTTCCACCGCGATCACCCGGGCCGCCGGCACCTCGTGGGCGACCGCCAGCGCCACCGCGCCGCTGCCGCTGCAGAGATCGACGACGGTGCCGTCCCGGTCACCCGCCCCGCCGACGCCGACGCGCTCACGCATCGCGTCGATGCCGGCGCCGGCGAGCAACTCGGTCTCCGGTCTGGGTACGAAGACACCTGGCCCGACCGCGAGTTCCAGATAACGAAACGGTGCCGATCCGGTGATGTACTGCACCGGCTCGCCGGCTGCCCGGCGCGACACCAACTCGTCGAACCGGGCGCGGCGGGCGACGTCGAAGCCGCTGCTCAGCGCGAGTCGAGCTCGCGCTATGCCCAGTACTGCGGCGGCGATCAGCTCCGCGTCGACCCGGGCGGAGGCTACCCCGCAACCGGCCAGCTGGGCGGTCGCGGCGGCCAACGCGGCCCGAATCGGCATCCGATCCGCCGCCCCGGAGGTGTTTTCTGACAAGCCGTTCACGACATAATCATGGTGCGTCCATCCGGACGTGCGTGACTGCGGTACGTACGAACGCCCGGATGTGTGTGCTCCGCAACGGTTCCAGCGGGCTCCAGGGAGGTTGCGCGTGGGTTGGGTCGACCTGCTCACCGACCAGGCCGAGGCCCTGATGCAGGCGCGGGCGCTGATGGAGAGCAGCCGATCGGCTGAGGCCTGTGTCGCCTTCGAACGGGTGATCCAGGACAGCCGCGACCCGTACGTGCGGGCCGACGCTCTGGTGCAGCGCCTGTCCGCGCTGCTGAATCTGGGTCGCTCCGCCGAGTACGCGGTGGCCGTGGATCGGGCGTTCGAGGCCGCCCGCGACGTCGACGAGCCGTACCTGCACGGACACCTGCACGCGCTGGCCGCGCTCGCCGCCCACCACCAGGGCGCGTTCGACCGCTGTGTGACCCACCTGGTGCAGGCTTCCCGGTCGCTGGGTGCCGCCCCGGACGCCGACCGGGAGACCGCCTGGGGCTGGCACGACCTGGCGATGGCCTACTCCTACCTCAGCTTCCACGGGTACGCGTTGAGCGCGATCGAACGCGCCCGGCAGCTCGGCAACGCCACCGGCATCCCGGAGGAGACGTTCGCCGCGCCGGGCATCCGGCTGCGCAACGCGGTCGCCCTGGACCACCACGGCGACACCGACGGCTGTCTGCGGGTGCTCCGGGACATCGGCACCGACCTGGTCAAGTTCGTGCGGGTCGGCCGCACCGACCTGCTGCGCCCGAGCAGCCGGGTGGCGTACGGATACGCCCTGGCCCGGCTCGCGGCGCTGGGTGAGCCGACCCGGCTGCCGGCCGGTGCGCCGGAGGCAACCCGGCTGATGATCGACGGCGGAGACAGCGCCCGCGCCCGGGACCTGCGTCAGCTCGGCGCGGTCTGCCTGGCGATCGCCGCGGACCGGTCAGCCGAGGCGGTGATCCGGCTGAACGCGGCGATGGTCTCCGCCGAGACTCTCGGCGCGGCGGAGCCGGCCCGGTTGCGCAGTGTCGCGCACACCCGCTCCGGTGACCACGCCGCCGCGCACGACGCCGACCGGTACGCGTTCCGGCTGGCCACCCAACGCAACGACCGGCTGCGGGACATGTACATGGACGGCATCGCCGCCCGCCTGGACCACGAGGAGATGCGCCGCGCCGCCGCCCAGTACACCGAGGAGGCGCTGACCGACCCGCTGACCGGGCTGGCCAACCGTCGCCAGCTCGACCTGTACGTGTCCGACATGGCGACCCGGGGCGACCGGGCCGTGGTGATGCTCTGCGACCTCGACGGCTTCAAGTCGGTCAACGCCGTCCACGGTCACCACTCCGGTGATCTGGTGCTGCAGCGCGTCGCCGGAGTGATCAACCGGGTGATGCGCCGAGGCGACTTCGTTGCCCGCTACGGCGGCGACGAGTTCGTGGTGGTGCTGCCCGGTGCCGGCCGTGCCGAGGCCGCGGACGTCGCCCGGCGGATCAGCGCGGCGATCGCCACCGAGGAGTGGGAGTCGCTGGTGCCGGGCACCCAGGTCGGGGTCAGCGTCGGCTACGCCGAGGTCGGTGGATCCGGGCCGGCGATGCGCGACGCCCTCGGCCGGGCGTTCGACGTCGCGGCCCGGCAGCTGCGGGCCGCCCGGGAGCATCCGCACCCGGCGGCCTGACCTTCGTCGATCAGCGGCGGGTCAGCTCGGTGTCGCCGGCGAGTCGGGCTGCCCGGTCCGCCTGGGCCAGCGCGTCGAGAACACCGTCGAGCTCCCCGCCGAGCGCCAGATCCAGGTTGTACGCGGTGTAGCCGATCCGATGATCGGTGATCCGGTTCGCGGGGAAGTTGTAGGTGCGGATCCGCTCCGAGCGGTCGACGGTGCGGATCTGGGAGCGACGCACGTCGGACGCGGCGGCGTCGGCCTGCTCCTGGGCGGCGACGAGCAGCCGGGCCCGCAGGATCCGCATCGCCTGCTCCCGGTTCTGCAGCTGGCTCTTCTCGTTCTGGCAGGACACCACGATCCCGGTCGGCAGGTGGGTGATCCGTACCGCCGAGTCGGTGGTGTTGACCGACTGGCCGCCGGGTCCGGACGACCGGAACACGTCGATACGCAGGTCGTTCGGGTCGATGCTGACGTCGACGTCCTCGGCTTCGGGCAGCACCAGCACGCCGGCGGCGCTGGTGTGGATCCGGCCCTGCGATTCGGTGACCGGCACCCGCTGCACCCGGTGTACGCCGCCTTCCCACTTGAGCCGGGACCAGACGCCGTTGCCGCCCTCCGGCACGCCCTTCGACTTGACCGCGAGGGAGACGTCCTTGACCCCACCAAGGTCGGAGTCCTGCGAGTCGAGAACCTCGGTCTGCCAGCCGTGCCGCTCGGCGTACCGCACGTACATGCGCAGCAGGTCGCCGGCGAACAGCGCGGACTCCGCACCGCCCTCACCGGCCTTGATCTCGACGATGACGTCCTTGGCGTCGTGCGGGTCGCGGGGGATCAGCAGCTCGGCGAGGCGGGCCTCCAGCTCCGGCAGGGTGGCCGCGATCGTCTCGGCCTCGGCTGCGAACGTCGGCTCCTCGCTGGCCAGCTGCCGGGCGGCGATCAGGTCGGCGCGGGCCTCGGCGAGCTCCGCGGCGGCCTTGTGTAGCGGCGCCAGCTCGGCGAACCGGCGGCCGACGCGGCGGGCGGTCGCCTGGTCTGCATGCAGTCCCGGGTCGGCCAGCTGCCTCTCCAGTTCGGCGTACTCGTCGAGTAGCCCGGCCAGGCGTTCGCTGCTCATCCCGTACTCCTTGATCCGCCGTGCGTGACGCGGGAAGACCGTCCCAGACACCGCGACGCCCGCCCTCGGCGGTGGCCGGGAGCGGGCGTCGTACGGACAGCTACTTGGTCTTGTTGGCCTGGGCCTTCGCGTACTTCTGCTGGAACTTGGCCACCCGGCCCGCGGTGTCGAGGACGCGCTGCTTACCGGTGTAGAACGGGTGGCAGGCGCTGCAGGTCTCGGCGTGGATCTTGCCGCTGGTCGCGGTGCTGCGGGTGGTGAACGAGGCGCCGCAGGAGCAGGTGACCTCGGTGGTCACGTACTGCGGGTGGATGTCCTTCTTCATGGGTGCGGTCCTTTCATCGTCGGTCGCCGGGTCGCCGTCGGCATCGCCCGCACCGGTGTGCGGGTCGACTCGGGCGTGAACCGGAACCCTGGCCGGTTGACCAGTTTGCCATGGGTGGTGGCGACGGATCGCGGCGGGCGGGCAATATCACCCGCCGCGTCCCGTCGTGCTGCGACACCGGGCACAACGCCCGGCGGCTCCGGCGGATTCCCGACTGGCAGGCCACCGGCGCCGGGTCACTCCCCCGGTGTCGACTTGGCGATCTGCATCAGGAACTCGATGTTGGTCCGGCTCTGCTTGAGTCGGTCCAGCAGCAGGTCCAGACCGCCCTGCGAGTCCAGCGAGTGGAGCACCTTACGCAGCTTGTGGGTGATCGCCAGCTCCTCCGGCGCGAGCAGGATCTCCTCCTTACGGGTGCCGGAGGGGTGGATGTCGATCGCTGGGAAGACCCGCTTGTCGGCGATCTTGCGGTCCAGCTTGAGCTCGGCGTTGCCGGTGCCCTTGAATTCCTCGAAGATCACCGTATCCATCATGGATCCGGTCTCGACCAGCGCGGTGGCGAGGATGGTCAGCGAGCCGCCGTTCTCGATGTTGCGGGCCGCGCCGAGGAACCGCTTCGGCGGGTAGAGCGCCGTCGAGTCGATACCACCGGACATGATCCGCCCACTGGCCGGTGCGGCCAGGTTGTACGAGCGGCCAAGTCGGGTCACCGAGTCGAGCAGCACGACCACGTCGTGGCCGAGCTCGACCAGGCGCTTCGCCCGCTCGATGGCCAGCTCCGCGACCGTCGTGTGGTCCTGCGGCGGCCGGTCGAAGGTGGCTGCGACGACCTCGCCCTTCACCGACCGCTGCATGTCGGTGACCTCTTCGGGCCGCTCGTCGACCAGGACGACCATCAGGTGGCACTCGGGGTTGTTCTGGGTGATCGCGTTGGCGATCGCCTGCAACACCATGGTCTTGCCAGCCTTCGGCGGCGAGACGATCAGGGCCCGCTGCCCCTTGCCGATCGGCATCACCAGGTCGATGACCCGGGTGGTGAGGATGTGCGGCTCGGTCTCCAGCCGCAGGCGGTCCTGCGGGTAGAGCGGGGTGAGCTTGTAGAACTCGGGCCGCTGGCGGGCCTCGTCCGGCTCCATGCCGTTGATGGTGTCCAGCCGGACCAGCGGGTTGTACTTGTCGCGCCGCTGCTCCCCCTCACGGGAGGCGCGCACCGCGCCGGTCACCGCGTCACCGCGTCGCAGTCCGTGCTTCTTGACCTGGGACATGGAGACGTAGACGTCGTTCGGGCCGGCAAGGTAGCCAGTGGTCCGGACGAATGCGTAGTTGTCCAGCACGTCCAGGATGCCGGCGACCGGCACGAGCACGTCGTCCTCGGAGACCTGTGGCTCACGGCCACCGCCGCCTCCGCCGGTATCGGCGCCGTCACCGCGGTCCCCCCGCCGACGGCGGTCCCGGAACCTGCTACGGCGGCCACGCCGGCCGCTACCGTCGTCGTCGCCGTCGTCGCTGTCGCGACTGTCCCGCGGACCACGGTCGTTGCGGTCGTTGTTGCGGTCGCCGCGCTCGGACCGGTCGCCGCGCTCGGACCGGTCGCCCCGGTCGTTGTTGCGGTCACCCCGGTCGTTGTTGCGGTCGCCGCGGTCGGCCCGCTCGCCCCGGTCACGTCCGTTGCGGCCCTCACCGCTGCGGCCCTCACCGCTGCGGTGCTCACCGCTGCGGCCCTCGGTGGGACGCTCGCCCCGACCGTCGCCGCGCTCGCCGGACTCCGCGGTCGTCGTCGCCGTCTCCGCGTCACCGGCCGGGGACTCCAGCGCCGCCCGGCTCGACCGGCCACGGCGGGTGGGCCGCTCGCGAGCCGCTGGTTCGTCGACGATGGCGAGTTGCTCGCCGTCGCGCCGCTCGGCCCCGCCGTCACGGCGCTCCGGTTCGGTGCGCACCTCGGCGCGAACCTCTTCCCGAGGGGGTGCGGTGGCCGCCGCGACCTCTGCGCGCGGCCGCGGGGCGCCCCCACCTGCCTGACGCTCGGTGATCGAGACGATCAACTCGCTCTTGCGCATCCGGGCGGTGCCGGAGATGCCGAGCGACGCGGCGAGGCTCTGCAACTCCGGCAGAAGCATCGCGGACAGCCCGGTGCCAGACCGCCGACGGCGGGCAGGAGCAGCGGTGGTGTCGTCAGCGACGTTGGAGACATCCGACGTCATGTCGGTGGTGTCGCTCAATGGATTCCTTCCCTCGATAGGCCGGGCTACCCGGGTCGAGACAGCTTGGTGGCCGGGTGGCCTCGGTGCACCCGCCTCGCATGACACGTCGCGGGAGTCTTCACGCAGCTTCGCCGGATCCGCATCACCACATCGGTGAGCAGGTCTCGACATCTGCAGCGATCCGTGGAGACTGCGGTTTGGCGTAGGCCTAGGCAGGGGTGAGACGGGCTTACCGCCGATAGCTTCGGGGGTGCGCCGCCCCGCAGGAGATCGCGTGCTTCGCGGCTGTGCTTGGCCTAGAGCGTAGTCAACTCTTCCGACCTGCGGCAACAGGGTCCCGCTCGGCGTGTCCTACTATAGCGCCTTCGATCCGCGATCCGGCAACGTCTACCAGCAACGAATGTGTCTGCCAGTCCATTCCCGGACAGAAATCCGCCGGCACCTCGGTCAACGCCAACACACTCGGCCCTGCCCCACTGACCACGGCTGCCACACCAGCCACTCTGAGTCGGGCGGTCAGGTCGGCGCTGCCCGGCATTCCCGCCGCCCGGTAGTCCTGGTGCAACCGGTCTTCGGTCGCCGCGAACAGCAGCGCCGGATCCGCGGTGATCGCGTGAACCAGCAACGCGGCCCGTCCGGCCGTGAACGCGGCGTCGGAGTGCGGAACCCGCGTCGGCAACGCGGCGCGCGCCACCTCCGTGAGACCGCGCTGGGTCGGCACGAAGACGGTCACCGACACTCCCGGGGCCACCGGCAACGACACCGCTCGGGCGCCGTCCGGCTCGGTCCAGGCGATGGTGAACCCGCCGAGCAGGCACGGTGCCACGTTGTCCGGGTGACCCTCCAGTGCGGCGGCCACGCGCAGCGCGTCGGCGGCGTCCAGCCGCTCGACGCCGCCGACGACCAGGCCACGGGCCAGCTGTACGCCGGCCACGATCGCGGCGGACGACGAGCCCATCCCCCGGGCTTGCGGAATCCGGTTGACGCAGCTGAGGGCGAGACCGGGTGGCCGGGCGCCGAGCGCGTCGAACGCCGCGTACATCGCACGTACCACGAGATGGCTGTCGTCGACGGGCAGCTCACCCGCGCCCTCCCCGGAGATCTCCACCCGACAGCCGCCGGGTGTCACCCGTGCGGTGACCTCGTCGTGGTGGCTCAGCGCCAGCCCGAACGTGTCGAACCCGGGACCGAGGTTGGCGCTGGTCGCCGGAACCCGCACGGTGACCGGCCCGGGGACGAAGCTGATGCCCATCGCACCATGCTAGGGCGTGACCCGATCCCCGCGGTTAGGGTGCCGGTGTTCGGGTACCTGCGCTGGAAGATCACGGCCGGCAGGTCGGCGGTCGGACCCAGCCACCGAGGAGATGTCGACCCCTGCCGCCGCGCCGAGAACCGTCGGCCTCAGTCGGCGTCGTCGTTCGCCGCGAGATCCGCGGTGGAGTCCCGGTCGTCGGCGGGTCGGGCTCGTCCGGGAGTACGCCCGGCGGCTTGTAGGGCGAGTCGTAGCGCGTACTCGATCTGGGCGTTGACGCTGCGCAGGTCGTCGGCGGCCCACTTCGCGATTGCCTCGTGGACCGCCGGATCGAGCCGCAACAGCAGCTTCTTGCGCTCGGCCATCAGCCGTGAACCGCCTCAGCTGTAGAGAGATCCCGTGTTGACGACCGGCTGCACCGCCCGGTCGCTACAGAGCACCACCAGCAAGTTGGACACCATCTGGGCCTTGCGCTCCTCGTCGAGCTCGATGACGTGCTCGGCACGCAGCCGTTCCAGAGCGTCGGAGACCATGCCGACGGCCCCCTCGACGATACGGAACCGGGCCGCGACCACTGCGGACGCCTGCTGACGGGCCAGCATCGCGTGCGCGATCTCGGACGCGTACGCGAGATGGGTGATCCGCGACTCCAGGATCTCGACGCCGGCGAGCTCGGCGCGCTCCCGCAGCTCGGCGGTGAGTTCCTCGGACACCACCGAGCTGTCCCGCAGGCTGGCCCGGCCGCTGTCGTGGGCCTCGTACGGGTAGCTGGTGGCCAGGTGCCGGACCGCCGCTTCTGCCTGCACCGCCACGTAGTCGACGTAGTGGTCCACGGAGAACACGGCGTTGGCCGAGTCGACGACCCGCCAGACCACGACGGCGGCGATCTCGACCGGATTGCCATCGGCGTCGGCGACCTTGAGCCGTTCGGTCTCGAAGTTGCGCACCCGCAGGGTGACCCGACGGCGGGCGGTCAACGGCAAGGTCCAGTGCAGGCCGGCGGTGCGGATCGAGCCGAGGTACCGGCCGAAGAACTGCACCACCTGCGCCTCGTTGGGGTTGACGACGGTGAACCCGGTGGCCAGGACGGCGAGCACGGCGGCGCAGATCGTCGCGGAAACGACGATCCAGCCGACCGCACCGGCGGAGGCGGCGAAGTCCGTGGGCGGGCCGACGACGATCCGCGCGATCACCGCTGTGAGCAGGCCCAGCGCAACCAACGCACCGATTGCCAGGAAGCCGGAAACCCGGAAGACAGCTCGTTCCATTGCTTCTCCTCGTCTGCCAGGACGGAGTATCAAAGTGATATCACGATGCTAGCAGACGCCCGGGGCTGGCGACGTCGATCGGTCAATGGGCTCCGGTGGCGGCGTCGTCGACCGGCGTGGCCAACGAGAACCGGCGGGTGACCAGCCACCAGCCGGTCGCGTACGTGATGGTCACCAACCCACACGCGGCGAGGATGATCCGGCTGTCCAGTGTGTCGATCACGCTGGCCACCAGCAGTTGACTCACCGAGATCGCCAGGGTGGCCAGCATCAGGTCGGCGGCGAAGACCCGACCGCGCAACCGGTCCGGCACCACCGCCTGCAGGGCGTAGTTGGACAGCACCCAGTTGCTGCCGCCACCCAGGTGCGCCAGGAACACCAGGACGAGCACCAGCGGGAACCAGGTGACCAACGCGACACTGGCGTAGGAGAGCCCGTACACCGACATCGACGCCGCCAGCGCGGTGAGCAGCCAGGCCCGCCGGTTCAACACCGGGCGCATCAGCAACGGCCCGACCACCGCACCGGCACCGCGCACCGCGAACAGCAGACCGGTGCCGATCGCACCGACCCCGTACACCCCGGCCAGCAGCGGAAACAGGGTGAGTACGCCGTTGCCGAGTCCGACCGCGCTCTTCGCGGTCACCAGGGCGAGCACCTGCGGCCGGCGGGCGATGTAGGCCAACGTCTCCCGGATCGCCGCCAAGGTCCGCAGGTTCGGCACAGCGGCGTCACGGGGAGCCTGCATCGGCCGGTGGATCATCGTGGTCACCCCGGCGGCCACCAACAGCGCGGCGGCCGCGATCCAGAAACAGGCGTACGGCCCCAGCGCCGCGCTGAGCAGTCCGCCCAACGACGCCCCGACGATCGCCATCGTGCCCCAGGCCGAACCGGCGAAGACGTTGGCACCGGGCAGTTCCTCGGCGGAGACCACATTAGGCAGTGCCGCCTGGGCGGCCGGCGAATAGCAGGCCTTGGCCACCGCGAGCGCGGCGATCGCCAGCAGCGCCAGCCAGGCGGTCTGCGGCGTACGGACGGTCAGCAGCAGCAACACCGCCATCACGGCGGCCAGGTTCGCCGCGATCAGGATCCTGCGACGGTCGAACCGGTCGGCGAGAGTCCCGGTGAACGGCAGCAGCAGGGCGTGGATGCCGGTGTCGGCGGCGAGGATCAGCGCCCCCCACACCCCACTGCCGGTCAACTCCGGCAGCAACACCAGCAGGGGCACCATGACGAACCAGTCCGCGCCGAAGACGACCAACTCGGCGAGGAGCAGCCGCCGGAAGTCCCGGTTTCCGGTAAGGACCGACATCGGTGAGGCCACGTACCGAAACCCTACCGACCGACGGGTGACATCGGTCGGAATGTGATCTGCGCTACCAGACCGGCGGGGTCCCCGAGACGAATCCCGGGGACCCCGCTGGGGATCAACCGATCACATGGTCGCTGGCGGATCGGCGGCCGGCGGCAGCGGCGACTTGCGGCTCTTGGGCAGCTTCAGCACCTCGAACTGATCCGTACCGTCGATCAGCGCCGCGGACGGCCGGGCCGGTGGCGCCGCCACCCGCGAAGGTCGCTCGCCGGACCCGGTGCCCGTGCTCCGGCCGTCCTGTTCACCGGCCGCACCGGCGTCGCCCCGGCCGGCCGGTGCAGCGTCCGACTTGGTCGGTCCGCTGGCCGGGCCGGACCCCGATCCGCTGTCCGGACCGGACTCCGATCCGCTGTCCGGCGCGGCGTCGGCCGAGCGGGCGGCCCGACGCTGCCGCAGCCGCTCCTTCACTCCCTCGACCATGGTGTAGAGGGTCGGTACCAGGACCAGGGTGAGCACGGTCGAGCTGAGCAGTCCACCGATGACCACGATCGCCAACGGCTGGCCGATGAAACCGGCCACCCCGGTCAGACCGAGCGCCATCGGGGTGAGGGCACAGATGGTGGCGATCGCGGTCATCAGGATCGGACGAAGCCGGCGCCGACCGCCCTCGACCACCGCCTGCGACACACTCATGCCCTGCTCCCGGTACTGGTTGACCAGGTCCATCAGCACGATCGCGTTGGTCACCACGATGCCGACCAGCATCAGCGCCCCGATCAACGCCGGCACGCCCAACGGCGTACCGGTCGCGACCAGCAGCGCGATCGCCCCGGTCGCCGCGAACGGCACCGACACCAGCAGGATCAGCGGCTGGATCAGGCTGCGGAATGTCGCCACCATGATCACGAAGACGATCGCGATCGCGGCGAGCAACGCCAACCCGAGGTCGGCGAAGGCCTCCGCCTGGTCGGCGCTGACGCCACCGACCGTGTACGTCGCACCGGCCGGCAACGACAGCGCGTCGAGCCGCTCGGTGAGGTCGGCGCTGGTCTGCCCGACGTTCGAGCCGGTCGCCGTACCCGTGACGATGGCGCTGCGTTCCCCGTCGACCCGGCTGATCTGCACCGGCCCGCTGACCTCGACGATCTGGGCCAGCTGGCCCAGTGCGACCGGACCGACCGGCAGGGCCTGCAGTTCCTCGACCGAGGTGGGCGTCGAGGTGGGGCTGAGCACCACGTTCAGCCGCTCACCGTCGAGGGTGAGCTGACCCAGCGGGCTGCCCCGGAATGCCTGCGCGACGAGTTGCCCGACGGCGGCCTCGGTGAGCCCGAAGCCGGCCGCCGCCGCCCGGTCGACCTGCACCTCGATCCGGGTCGCGTCGGCGGCCAGGGTGGTCGTCACGTCCGCGACGTCCGGGGTCTGCGCCATCGCCGCCCGGACCCGTTCGGTCGCCGTCGCCAGGTCGTCCGGGTCGTTGGTCTGCACGATGACCTGCAGCTGGTTGGTGCCGGCACCGCCCGGACCGCCACCGCTGGCCCCGACGGTGATCTCGCCGAGGGAGTCGCGGTCGGCGAACTCGTCGCGCAGCTGCTGCTGCAGGGCGACGTTGTCGGTGCCTTCGGTCAGCGTGATCGAGTAACTCGCGGTGGTGTTGCCGCCACCACCGGCGAACGGGTTGCTGCTGCTGCCGATCGACACCTGGTAGGACTCGATGCCGTCGGTCCTGGCCAGCTGGCGCTCGACCTGTCGGGCGGCGGCGTCGACCGACGCCAGGCTGGTGCCCACCGGCAACTCCTGCGTCAGGCTCAGGGTGTCCTGCCCGGCGTCGTCGATGAAGTTGGTCTCCAGCCGGCTGCCGAGCAGCAGCGTGCCGAGCAGCACCGCCAGCCCGATGCCGACGGTGGTCCACCGCCGGGTGGTAGCGAACCGGATCACCGGTAGGTAGCCGCGCTGCAGTGGGCTACGTAGCTCCTTGGCTTCGGCCTCGCGACGCACCTCGGCGAGGTCGACGCCGGCCGGGGTCGGCTTGAGGAACCAGTAGGCCAACACCGGGATGACGGTCAGTGAGACCAGCAACGAGGCGAGCAGGGCGACGGTGACCGTGATGGCGAACGGCGCGAACAGCTGCCCGACGAAGCCGCCGACGATGGCGATCGGCGCGAAGACCGCGACCGTCGCGAGGGTCGACGAGGTGACCGCGCCGGCGACCTCCCGGACCCCGGTGAGGATCGCGGTACGCCGGTCCTCCCCGTACTCCAGATGTCGTTTGATGTTCTCCAGCACGACGATCGAGTCGTCCACCACCCGGCCGACCGAGATGGTCAACGCGCCGAGGGTGAGCAGGTTGAGCGAGTGGTCGCCGATCCAGAGCGCGATCAGCGCGACGAGCACCGACAGCGGGATGGAGACCGCGGTGACCACGGTGGACCGGATCGACCACAGGAAGACCAGGATGGCCAGGACCGCCATCACCAGACCGAGCAGACCTTCGGTGGTGAGCGCCTCGATCGAGCGCTCCACGAACGGCGCCTGGTCGAAGACCACCACCAGTTCGGTGTCGGCGGCGTCGCCGAGCTCGGCCAGCTGGTCGCGGATCTCGTGGGAAATGCCGACCGCGTCGCCGTCGGGACCGGCGGTCACCGCGATCCCGAGGCTCTGCGCCCCGTTGGTACGGGTGATCGACGTCGCCGGGGCGGTCTGCTCGCTGATCTCGGCGACCGTGTCGAGCCGTACCGGCGGCCGGCCGGCGGCGGTGAGGAAAATCGCGCCGAGGTCCTCGATCGTCTCGATCCGGGTGCCGACCTGCACGGTCAACGTCTGGTCGTCGGAGACGAGTGCCCCGGCCGGGATGGTGACCCCGTTGGCGCGCAACGCGCTGGCGATGGCCGCCGGGTCGAGCCCGGCGGCGGTCAGCACGGCGTAGTCCGGGGTGATGGTGATCAGCTGCTCGCTGGCGCCGGTGACGTCGACGGCGCGCACGCCTTCGACGCTCTCCAGCTGCGGAACGACGCTGTCGGCGAGCCGACCGGACAACTCCTGCAGCTCACCGTCGTCGGCGGTGGCGGCCAGGACCACCGCCGGCAGGTCGTCGGTGCTGCCGGCGAAGACCACCGGGTCCACCCCGTCGGGCAGTTGACCACCGACCCGGTTGAGCGCGGTCTCCAGGTTGTTGACGGCGTCACCGAGGTCGGTGCCGAAGGCGAACTCGACCTGGATGGAGGCGAAGCCCTCACTGGAGGTGGAGGAGACGCTCTCCACGTCCGGGACCGTCGAGATCGCGTTCTCGATCGGCTCGGTCACCTGCGCTTCGACGATCTCCGGCGCGGCGCCCGGGAAGACGGCGCTGACGAAGGCGGCCGGGAACTCCAGCGAGGGCAGGAGTTGCTGTTTGAGCGACGGGATCGTGAACGCGCCGAAGAGCACGGTCACGATCGAGACGAGCGCGACGAGGCCCCGGTTGGCGAGGCTGAGTCTGGCGAGCAACGACATGTGCGGGCTCACTCCTGGGAAGGGTCCTGCGGTTGAAATGGCAAAATACTTCGAGTCAGGCTAACAGTTAGTGTCATGCTGAGTTATTGGGACAACGTCGGCGGGCACGTTGGCGGCTTGCCCGAGACGACGACCATCAGGGAGCCCAGGGTGACTCAGCGGGACGAGCTGATCGCCGACATCATGGCGACCCACCGCCAGCTGCAGCTCCTGTTCGCCTCCGACCGTTCCGATCCGCTGTTCGACTCGCAGCTCACCGTGCCGCAGCTGAAGATACTGCTTCTGCTCTACCTGCACGGCGGTACGTCCGGTCAGGAACTGAGCCGGGTGCTCGGGGTACGGATGGCCACCGTCACCGGCATCGTCGACCGGCTCGTCGCCGGGCGGCTGGTCGGCCGCCGCGAGGATCCGCAGGACCGACGGGTCCGGCGGATCGAGCTGACCGGCCACGGCGCCCGACTGATCGACCGGATCGTCACCGCGGGCACCGACCGACAGGCCCGGCTGCTCGCCCGACTCGAGCTCGACGAGTTGCGTACCGTCGCATCGGCGGGCCGGCTGCTGGTCGACGCCGCCGAAACCGACGTCACAGAAGCAGAGGCCGCCGCGGTCGAGCTCGGGTCAGGCCAGATCGAGGGCGCGGGCCGCGAGTAGCGGATCGTTGCCGATCGTGGTCGGCGCCGGCGCGGTCGAGATCGCCCACTCCGGGTCCTTCAGACCGTGCCCGGTGACCGTGCAGACCACGGTGGCACCGGGCGGCACCTTCCCGGCCGCGGCGACCTGCAACAGCCCCGCCACGCTCGCCGCGCTGGCCAGCTCGACGAATACGCCGACCTCGCGGGCCAACAGCCGGTACGCGGCGAGGATGTCCCGGTCGGTGACCGCGTCGATCAACCCACCCGAGGTGTCCCGGGCGTCGAGTGCCTTGGTCCAACTCGCCGGGTTGCCGATCCGGATCGCGGTCGCGATCGTCGACGGCTGCCGGACCACCTCACCGGCGACGATCGGCGCGGCGCCGGAGGCCTGGAAACCGAACATCTTCGGCGTACGGGTGGCGTTGCCGGCCTCGACGTCCTCGCGGTAACCCATCCAGTAGGCGCTGATGTTGCCGGCGTTGCCGACCGGCAGGCAGTGGATGTCCGGAGCGTCACCGAGCCCGGCGACGATCTCGAACGCGGCGGTCTTCTGCCCGTGCAGCCGGAAGATGTTGACCGAGTTGACCAGCGCCACCGGGTAGTCCTGGGCGAGCTTGGCCGCCATCGACAGGCAGTCGTCGAAGTTGCCGTCGACCTGCAGCAACTTCGCGCCGTGCACCAGGGCCTGGGCCAGCTTGCCAAGCGCGATCTTGCCCTGCGGGACGAGTACCGCGCAGGTCAGCCCGGCGCGGGCGGCATACGCGGCGGCCGAGGCACTGGTGTTGCCGGTGGAGGCGCAGATGATCGCCTTGTTGCCCTCCTCGACCGCCTTGGAGACCGCCATCGTCATGCCACGGTCCTTGAACGAACCGGTGGGATTCGCGCCCTCGATCTTGAGGTAGACGTCGGCACCGACCCGGTTGGACAGCACCGGCGCGGGCAGCAGCGGCGTGTTCCCCTCGTACAGGGTGATCACCGGCGTGGCGTCGGTGACCGGCAGCCGGTCCCGGTACGCCTCGATAAGGCCACGCCACATGACATCCTCCTCGACTCGGCCGGCACAGCGTACCGGCCCGGACTACTGGCCGCCCTCGACCCGCAGCACGCTGGCGATCGACCGGACGATGTCCAGCCCCCGCAGCTCCTCGACGGTGGCGGCGAGCGCGGCGTCCGGTGCACGGTGGGTGACGATCACCAGGCTGGCATCGGTGTCCCGGCCGGACTGACGCACCGTCGCGATCGACACGTCGTGCCGGGCGAAGACGCCGGCCACGGTCGCCAGCACGCCGGCCCGGTCGGCCACGTCGAGACTGATGTGGTAGCGGGTGACCGCCTGCCCCATCGGCCGGATCGGCAGGTCGGCGTAGACGGACTCGCTGGCCGCGCGGACCCCGGCGAGCCGGTTGCGGGCCACCGCGACGATGTCGCCGAGCACCGCGCTGGCGGTCGGCGCCCCACCTGCGCCCCGGCCGTAGAACATCAACTGCCCGGCGGCGACCGCCTCAACGAAGACCGCGTTGAAGGCGTCGCCGACGCTGGCCAGTGGATGCGTACGCGGGATCATCGCCGGATGCACCCGGACGCTGACCGACTCGGTGCCGTCCGCGCCGGGGCCGCGCTCGGCGATGCAGAGCAGCTTGATGGTGCAGCCCATCGCCTTGGCGCTGGCCATGTCGGCGGCGCTGACCTCGGTGATGCCCTCCCGGTACACGTCGGCGGCACCGACGCGGGTGTGGAAGGCCAGCGAGGCGAGGATGGCGGCCTTCGCGGCGGCGTCGAAGGCCTCGATGTCGGCGGTCGGGTCGGCCTCGGCGTACCCGAGGGCGGTCGCCTCCTCCAGCGCCTCGACGAACCCGGCACCGGTGGCGTCCATCCCGGAGAGGATGAAGTTGGTGGTGCCGTTGACGATGCCGGTGACCCGGGTGATCGAGTCGCCGTGCAGCGACTCGCGCAACGGCCGCAGCAGCGGGATCGCGCCGGCGACCGACGCCTCGTAGTACAGGTCGGCACCACCCTCGGCGGCGGCGTCGTGCAGGGAGCCGCCGTCCTCAGCGAGCAGCGCCTTGTTCGCGGTGACCGCGCTCTTGCCGCCCCGCAGCGCCTCGACGAGCCAGGTGCGGGCCGGCTCGATGCCGCCGACGACCTCGACGACCACGTCGACGTCGTCGCGTTTGACCAGGCCGAGCGCGTCGGTGGTGAACAGCCCCGGGTCGACCGGCAGGTCGCCACGGGTCCGGTTGGGGCGGCGGACCGCGATCCCGGCGATCTCGATCGGCGCCCCGATGCGGGCGGCGAGATCGGTTGACTGCTCGTGCAGCAGCCGCACCACCTCGGAACCCACGGTGCCGCAGCCCAGCAGCGCCAGCCGTACCGGCTTGTTCATGCTCACCCCACATCGCGACCGCGCCCGAAGCGCACTACCCCACGTCGTCCCGGCGCCTGCGGCGCTTGTCCCACGTCCTGGCGCCTGCGGCGCTATCCCACGTCCAGTGCCAGCAGATCGTCCTCGGTCTCCCGGCGGACGATCACCCGGGCCGCTCCGTCACGGACCGCGATCACCGGCGGCCGGGGCACATGGTTGTAGTTGCTCGCCATGCTCCGGCAGTACGCTCCGGTGCCCGGCACCGCGAGAAGATCTCCCGGCTGCACGTCGGCGGGCAGGAATTCATCCTTCACTACGATGTCCCCGGACTCACAATGCTTTCCCACCACGCGGGCCAGGATCGACGGCGCGGTCGATGCCCGGGAGGCGAGGGTGGCGGAGTACGAGGCGTCGTATAGGGCGGTCCGGATGTTGTCGCTCATGCCGCCGTCGACGCTGACGTAGCTGCGGATGCCGTCGACGTCCTTGACGGTGCCTACCTGGTAGAGGGTGAACACCGCCGGGCCGATGATCGCCCGACCGGGCTCCACCGACAGGTGCGGCACGGCGAGGCGCATCGACTCGCATTCACTGTCGACGATCTTGGTGATCCGCTTGGCCAGGTCGTGCGCCGGGGCCGGGTCGTCCTGGGTGGTGTACGCGATACCGAAGCCGCCACCGAGGTCGAGCTCGGGCAGCTCGACGCCACGGGCGTCGCGGATCTGCGCCTGCAGTTGCAGCACCCGGCGGGCGGCGACCTCGAAACCACTGGTGTCGAAGATCTGCGAACCGATGTGCGAGTGCAGGCCACGCAGCTCCAGCACGCCGTCGTCGAGGATCCGGGCGGCGGCGGCGAAGGCCGCGCCACCGGCCAGCGAGAAGCCGAACTTCTGGTCCTCGTGGGCGGTGGCGATGAACTCGTGGGTGTGCGCCTCCACGCCGACGGTGACCCGGACCAGCACGCTGGGGCGCACGCCCCGGTCGCGGGCGAGCGCGGTCAGCCGGTCGATCTCGTCGAACGAGTCGACGATGATCCGACCGACACCCGCGTCGAGGGCCCGGGTGAGCTCCGCGACGCTCTTGTTGTTGCCGTGGAACCCGATCCGCTGCGGCGGCATCCCGGCCGACAACGCCACGGCCAGCTCACCGCCGGTGCACACGTCGAGGTGCAGCCCCTCCTCGGCGACGACGCGGACCACCGCCCGACACAGGAACGCCTTGCCGGCGTAGTAGACGGCCTGGTCGGCGAAGGCGGCCCGGAAGTCACGACAGCGGGCCCGCAGGTCCTCCTCGTCCAGCAGGTACGCCGGGGTGCCGTACTCGGCGGCCAGATCGCGCACGTCACGGCCGCCGACGGTCAGCGCCCCGGCGTCCGAGCGGGTCACCGTCCGCGGCCACAGCTGCGGCAGCAGGGAGTTGACGTCATCGGGGGTACGCAGCCAGCCCGGCCCCCGGCTGCCGAGGTCGCCGTGCAGCGCCCCGGCCTCGTGTGCGCGCACGGCACTACCGTCCTTCGTCGTTCACGGGCATCTCCGGTTCACATCCGCTCGGGCGCCGAGACGCCGAGCAGACCGAGACCATTGGCGATCACCGTACGGGTGGCGTCGTTGAGCCACAGCCGGGCCCGGTGCCGGTCGGTGATCTCCTCGTCGCCGAGCGGCATCACCCGGCACTTGTCGTAGAACCGGTGGTACGCCCCGGCGAGTTCCTCCAGGTATCGGGCGACCCGGTGCGGCTCGCGCAACTCGGCGGCGGAGGCGACCACGCCAGGGAACTCGCCAATCGCCTTGAGCAGCTCGTTCTCCTTGTCGTGGTCGAGCAGCTCGGGGCGGAACGCCGCCGGGTCACCGCGTTCGAGGCCGACGTCGGCGGCGTTGCGGGCCACGTTGGCGGTCCGGGCCGCGACGTACTGCACGTAAAAGACTGGGTTGTCGTTCTTGGCCCGGGTCCACCGCTCCACGTCGATGTCGATCGGCGAGTCGGACGAGTAGCGGGCCAGCGCGTACCGGGCGGCGTCCACCCCGATCGACTCAACCAGGTCCTCCAGGGTGACCACGGTGCCGGCCCGCTTGGACATCCGCACCGGCGCCCCCTCGCGTACCAGGTTCACCAGCTGCCCGATCAGGATCTCCAGGGTGGCGTCCGGGTCGTCGCCGAAGCAGGCGGCCATCGCCCGCAGCCGGCCGATGTAGCCGTGGTGGTCGGCGCCGAGCATCATCACGATCCGGTCGAAGCCGCGCTCACGCTTGTCCAGGTAGTAGGCGCAGTCGGCGGCGAAGTAGGTCCACTCGCCGCTGGATTTGCGCAGCACCCGGTCCTTGTCGTCGCCGAAGTCGGTGGTCCGCAGCCAGGTCGCGCCGTCGCGCTCGACGACGCGACCCTGCTCCCGCAGTCGGGTGAGCGCGTGGTCCAGCTCGCCACGGGCGTGCAGGTCCTTCTCATGGAAGTAGGTGTCGAAGTGCGTGCCGAAGGCGGCCAACGACGATTTGATCTCGTCGAGCATCAACGCGACGCCCTCGACGCGGAACAGCTCCCGGGCGGCGTCGTCGTCGAGGTCGCGTACCTGCGGATGCTTGCCGACGATGGTCCCGGCGATGTCGGCGATGTACGCCCCGGCGTAGCCGTCGGCCGGGGTCGGCTCGCCACGCATCGCGGCCAGCAGTGAGTTGGCGAACCGGTCGATCTGAGCGCCAGCGTCGTTGACGTAGTACTCCGTGCCGACGTCGGCCCCGGTGGCCTGCAGGATGCGGGCCAACGAGTCGCCGACGGCGGCCCAGCGACTGCCGCCGATGTGCACCGGCCCGGTCGGGTTGGCCGAGACGAACTCCAGGTTGAGCCGCTGCCCGGCCAGGTGGGTGCTGTGGCCGTACGCCCGGTCGGCCTGGACCACGGTGCGGGCCAGCGCCCCGGCGGCGGCCGAGTCGAGCCGGATGTTCAGGAACCCCGGGCCGGCGATCTCCACCGAGCTGATTCCGTCGACCGCGCTGAGCGCCGCAGCCAGGGCGGCGGCCAGCTCGCGGGGCGGCGTGCCGACGCGCTTGGCGAGCTGCAGGGCGAGGTTCGAGGCGTAGTCGCCGTGCTCCGGGTTGCGCGGGCGCTCGACGGTGACCACGCCGGGGAGCAAAGATAGATCGAGGTCACGGTCGGCGAAGACCGACCGGGCCGCGGCGCGGATGATCTCGGCGAGATTGGCGGGAGTCACCGAACCATGCTAGCGGGGGTAGACTCGGGCACTTGGCGGCGACCCTTACCAGCTGTGTCTCCGCTGAGAGCCCCTTGACCGACCGACCTGACGAGGCACCACACCATGAGCATCAGCACCCAGGGTGGCGAGAACCGCCGTCCGTCCGTGGTCAGCACCGGCAAGCCGGCGGCCGGCGGCAAGCCGAAGGCTGAGGAGAAGGCCGGCGGTAAGCCGGCGACCGGCAAGTCGGCGACCGGCAAGGCTGGTGGCACCGGGGCCGCCAGGTCGGCCGGCGGCACACGCCCCGGCGGCAAACCGGGCACCGCGGCCAAGGGCGGCAAAGGCCCACGTAAGCCACTCAAATCAGTCAAGGTGAACCAGGAGCGCAACTGGGGACCGATCGCGCTGATGGTCGCGGTCGGTGTGCTGGCCACCGGCATCGTCGGCTACGGCGCCTGGGCGGTCTCCCAGGAGGCCAAGTCGTGGCAGGACCGCGCGTCGGACATCACCGGGCTGGTCAACTACCGGGATGCCAACCCGGCCATCCTGGACCCGATGGCCGGCAGGCAGTCGCACGAATGGGGCACGCTGGAGTACGAGATCCAGCCGCCGGTCGGCAGCAGCCACAACCCGAACTGGCAGAACTGCATGGGCGACGTCTACGCCGCACCGATCGCCAGCGAGCACGCCGTACACAGCATGGAGCACGGCGCGGTCTGGGTGACCTACCAGGATTCCCTGCCCGCCGACCAGGTCGAGACCCTGGCCAGCAAGGTGCACGGCAACGAGTACACGCTGATGAGCCCGTTCGAGGGCCTGGAGTCGCCGATCTCGTTGCAGGCGTGGGGCTACCAGCTTGCCGTCGACGACGCCAGCGACCCGCGGATCGACGAGTTCATCCGGGCGCTGCGGCAGAACGCCACCGTCGAGCCGGGGGCGACCTGCTCCGGCGGGATCACCGCGACCGGCACCACCCCGCGTGACCTCGGCCAGCAGGAGCAGGCCATGGACGGCGGCGCCGGCTCGTGACCACGAGGACGGACTCGATGAGCGACACCGACGACGACCGGCTGGCGGATCCGGAGCCACCGACGGAGCCACCGCCGGAGCCGCCGCCGGCTGACGGGCCGCCGGCGGCCCGGCCGAGCCGTGGCAGCGGCTTCGGCACCGCCTGGCTGGCCGCCGCCGTCGTGGTCGGTCTGCTCCTCGGGTACGCGGCCGGCCTACTCACCCCGGGTCTGTCCATCCCGGGCGAGAACTCGCCGGAGGCCGGCTTCGCCCGGGACATGTCGACTCATCACGCGCAGGCGGTCGAGTTGTCGATGATCGTCCTGGAGCGCAGCGGGAACCCGGCGGTGCGCACCCTGGCCAGCGACATCGCGCTGACCCAGCAGAGCCAGATCGGCATGATGCAGACCTGGCTGCGGGGGTGGGGTCTGGAGCCGACCGGCACCGGGCCCCGGATGGCCTGGATGCAGACCAGTGGCGAGTGGGCCATCGTCGACGGGCTGATGCCCGGGATGGCCACCGACGCCGAGCGGGCCGAGTTGCGCGAGGCGTCCGGCGTCGACGTCGACCGGCTCTACCTGTCGTTGATGCTCACCCATCACCTGGGCGGCATCCATATGGCCGACGGGGTGCTCGAGGTGTCCGACGACGAGAACGTGCGCTGGCTGGCCGAGTCGATGGTGAGCGGGCAGCAGAAGGAGATCGAGTTGATCCGTACCCTGCAGTCCCAGGTCGGCGGCTGACCGCCGCCGCACCGTCCGACGCTCGTACCACGTCGCCCGTCCCGGTCGCCCGGGGCGGGCGACGGTCGTACTGCAGCCGATCAGCGAACCTTATGTCTATCTATACCACGATCTAGGGTACTTCACCGGACTGTACGGTCTCAGACGTTTTCTTGCCACATATCGCTACCGTCCTGATACAGCATCGTTGGTCCTAGCGTGGGGGCACTTCTAAGCGATACTCGGAAATCGATCACGAGCTGGTGCCGACGGCACACACTCGGCGGTGACGGCGCGGTGGCGGCCCGCCGTCGCGGATCACCCACCGGTGCCGCTGGCGGGCTGACACCGGAACAGGAACTCGACCTCATCGACCTGCTGCGCGGCCGCTGGCCGGAGGATCACGCGCTGGACGACGAGCTGTGGAGCCGCCGTACCGTCGCGATCCTGATCGAACGCCGGTTCGGGCTGACGCTGAGCCCGACCGACGTCGGCCACTACCTGGACGCCTGGGGGTTGGCGCCCCGGCGGCCGGCGGAACGCGCCTGCGGGCTCTGCGTCGACGCGGTCAACGAGTGGGTGGACCGGGCCTACCCGGAGGTGCTGCGGGCCGCCCGCGACCACCGGACGGACCTGTGGTGGCTGGGGCGGACCCGGCTGCACGGCACCTCGCCGGCCGCCGACGTGCTGTCTGCCGCCTCGGTCCGTGGCCAGATCCGCTTCATGATCCTGACCCCGTCGATCGACCCGCCGCTGCCGCGCGAGTTCCTGCTCCGGCTCTGCGGCCCGGAGCGGCGCGGCGCGCACCTCGTGGTCGACGGCTCCTGGGCGAACTCGGAACTCCCCCGGCGGCTGCCCCGCAGCATCGTCACGCACCTGCTGCCGAGCTGCGCCCGACCGGCCCGCGTCGCCTGACCAGAGGTCGGCCACCGGCCTGACCAGCAGCCACCGGGCCGGGGCCGCCATCTCACCCGCCTCGGGCGGGACACGGCGATACCAATTCGGCAACCTGGTTGGGCGTTTGCTAGTCTTCCTGGGTCGCTGAGCCCCCGTAGCTCAGGGGATAGAGCACCGCCCTCCGGAGGCGGTGGCGCAGGTTCGAATCCTGCCGGGGGCACATCACAGGACTGCAAACGCGCACCTGACCGGTCGATCACTGACCGTGGAAGCCAGCTTCGCGTTCGAGTAGACGATCAAGGATGCGCCCGCCGAACGGCCGGGGCATCGGACGTTGGCTCAATGCCCGGGCGCCAAACGCGCCCGGATCGCGACAGATCAGTTCGCTGCCCTCACAAGCTTTTCAAGGGTGTCAGCCAGCTCGGACACTTCCGGCAGGTCGAAGTAGTAGCGCAGGACGACGATCGCGTCGCTGGGATGTTCCGGTGTTCGGCCGGCAGGAAACGCCCGGACGGCGACTACGAAGCGTCCCGGACGGCGGCCTCGGCACGCCAGGCGTCCGCGAGGTCGGCCAGTGGGATACCGAGCACGTCGCTGAGGGAGACGACGATGCCGAACGAGGGCGCGGGCAGTCGACCGGTCTCGATCTTCCGGAGCGTCTCGGGTGAGATGCCCGCCGCCAGCGCCACCTCGAACAGGCCGCGACCCCCGCGCGCCTGCCGCAGCGCCGTTCCGAGGCGGCCACCCGCCTCGATCTGTTCAGGTGTGAGCGGGCGGCGAACCATGACAGCACCGTAGGGCAGGGTTGGCGGGACGGCAACGACGACACAGCATGGTATAGATATACCAACGCTACGACGGAGGTTCACCGTGATCGAGCTCAAGTCTCCCCAGGAGATCGAGTGCATGCACGTCACCGGCCGGTTCGTCGCCGACGTGCTCACGCAGCTCGGTGACCTCGCCGAGGTCGGGGTCAACCTGCTCGATCTGGAGCACCATGCCCGGTCCCTGATCAAGGCACGCGGTGCCGAGTCCTGCTACTGGGACTACGCCCCGTCGTTCGGCAACGGACCGTTCCGCAACGTGCTGTGCCTGTCGGTCAACGACGCGGTCCTGCACGGGCTGCCGCACGATTACGTGCTGCGCGACGGCGACGTGGTGAGCATCGACATGGCGGTCGGCATCGACGGGTGGGTCGCCGACTCCGCGCGTACCGTCATCGTCGGCGCGGCCGCCGCCGACGACCTGCAGCTGGTCGAGGCCACCGAGGTCGCGTTGGAGGCGGCGATCGAGGCGGCCCGGCCCGGCAACCACCTCGGCGACGTCTCGGCCGCGATCGGCGAGGTCGCCGGCAGGTACGGCTACCCGGTCAACCTGGAGTTCGGCGGGCACGGCATCGGGCGCACCATGCACGAGAGCCCGCACGTGTCGAACAACGGTCGCCGGGGGCGCGGCATGAAGCTGCTACCCGGGCTGACCATCGCGATCGAGCCGTGGTTCGCCAAGACCACCGACGAGATCACGTTCGACGAGGACGGCTGGACGATCCGATCGGCGGACGGGTCCCGCACCGCCCACTCCGAGCACACCGTCGCCATCACCGACGGCGACCCGCTGGTGCTCACCCGCCGGGCCTGATCCCCACCGGGCCTCGTCACTGGTCTCGATGGTGGCGGAGCCAGGCCCAGCCGACGCCGTGGCGGTCACGGCCAGCACGGCCCCTGGTTCGATCCGGTCCCGCGTTGGGTCGTCGTGAGCCAGCTCGTCGTGGTACGCAGCCAGGGCATGTGCACCGGTCCCACTTCGGATTCTTCCGGCGCTGAGGCGGTCGGCCGTACCACCCGACCGGTCGCGGTAGGCGCCGGGCCGGGTCCCGCCGGTCCGGCACCACCACGACTGTCGGCGTCGGTGGATCCGAGTCGATGGTGCCGAGCTGGCGGCGGTTGGCGTCGTCATTCCGGACAGCGGCGAAATCCCCCGGAAGTCGGCGGACACCTACCGCTGATCGGCCACTGCGGACTAGGCTGCGCGAGTCTGCCGGGACGCACAGAAGGAACTGCCACGATTGCGGACCACATGGACCGGCCCGGCGTAGATTCCGGGTTCCTGGACGTCGCCGGGGTGCGGACCCTGGCGGAGTTGGCCGAGGCGCTGCGCGCGCTGCGGCGCCGCCACGCCCGGCGCCGCCGCGACGGTGAGCTCACCTACCGCGCGTTGGCCGCCCGCACCGGCTGGTCGATCGCTGCCGTCGCCGAATACCTCACCGGCCAGACACTGCCGCCGACCGACCGGTTCGACATCCTCGTCGCATTGCTCGGTGCCACGCCGGCCGAGCAGGGGGCGCTGGCCACCGCCCGGGACCGGGTCGCCGAGCAGCATCGCCGGGTGCCGCGTGAGACCGGTCGCGGACGCCGGAGGTTGATCCCACGGCAGCTGCCCGCCGACGTGTTCGCGTTCACCGGCCGGGCAGCACAACTCGCCCGGCTCGACGCCCTGCTCACCGACGCGGACCCGGCCGGCACCGCCGTGGTGATCTCCGCGGTCTCCGGCCCCGCCGGCGTCGGCAAGACCTCGCTGGCGGTGCACTGGGCGCACCGCGCGGCGAGACGTTTTCCCGACGGCCAGCTGTATCTGAACCTGCGCGGCTACGACCCGGGGCAGCCGCTGAGCTCCGGCGACGCCCTCGCCCGGCTGCTCGCCGGGACCGGCGTACCAGAGGCGGAGATCCCGGACGGGGTCGAGGAACGGGCCGCCCGCTACCGCACCCAGCTCGCCGACCGGCGGATGCTCGTCCTGCTGGACAACGCCGGCGGTGCCGAGCAGGTCCGGCCGCTGCTGCCCGGCGGGTCGTCCTGCACGGTTCTGGTCACCAGCCGCGACAGCCTCGCCGGGCTGGTCGCCCGGGACGGGGCCCGACGCATCGACCTCGACCCGCTGCCGCCAGCCGAGGCGGTCACGCTGCTCGGACACCTGATCGGCCCGCGTACGGCGGACGAACCTGACGCCGTCGCGCAGTTGGCGCGGCTGTGCGCCGGGCTGCCCTTGGCATTGCGGATCGCCGCCGAACGCGCCGCCGCGTACCCGGCGAACTCGCTGGCCGCGTTGGTCGCCGAGCTCACCGACCGGCACCACCGGCTGGATCTGCTGGACGCCGGAGACGACCCGCACTCGGCGGTCACCGCGGTCTTCTCGTGGTCGCTGCGGCATCTGCCGGCCCCGTCCGCCCGTACCTTCCGGTTGTTGGGTCTGCACCCGGGCCCGGACTTCGACCGGTACGCGGCGGCCGCGCTCGCCGAGATCGACCTCACCGACGCCGGCCGTGACCTGGCGGCGCTGGCCCGCGCCCACCTGGTCCAGCCCGTCACAGCCGACCGGTACGCCATGCACGACCTGTTACGCGCGTACGCGGCGCAGTTAGCCGACGCCGAGGAGACCGACGAGTCGCGACGGGCCGCGCTGAGCCGCCTGTTCGACCTGCACCTGGCCGCCACCAGCGCCGCCATCGACGTGCTGCACCCGGCCGACCGACGCAAGGACGCGGTGCCGCCGCCGGTCGCCACGGTCCCGGAGTTCGCCGACCCGGCGGCTGCCCGGGCGTGGCTCGACGCGCAACGTCCGGCGCTGGTGGCCGCGGCCGGATTCGCGCTCGACAATGGATGGCCGGGGCATGCCAGCAGCCTCTCTAACGTGATCTACCGCTACCTGGAGGGTGGGCATTTCCTCGACGCGTTGGTGGTGCACGGCTATGCCCGCCGGGCCGCCGAGGAGGCTGGCGACGACACCAGGCACGCCCACGCTCTGGTCGACCTGGGTAGCGCCTACCTCGCGTTGTCCCGCTTCGACCTGGCCGCCGACCACTTCCAGCAGGCCCTGACCCGGTACGAACGTACCGGCGATCTGGCCGGCCAGGCACGGGCCCTCGCCGACCTCGGCAAGCTCGAAAGGCGCCGGGGCCGGCACGAGTCGGCCGCCACGTTCATCCACCGGGCGCTGGCGTTGGCCGAACTCGGCGGCGACGACACCGGACACGCCCAGGCGTTGATGGATCTCGGCTTCATCGAGACCGAGCGCGGCCGCTACGACGAGGCCGTCGCCTATCACCGGCAGGCACTCGCTCGGGCTGGCCGGATCGAGCACCGGCTCGGCGAGGCCGCCGCGCTGCTCAACATCGGTCTGGTCGAGCTGCGCTCCGGCCGCTACGACGAGGCCGTCGACGACCTGCGCCGGGCCCTGACCATATTCCGGATGCTCGGCAACCGTACCGGCGAGGCTGCCGCCCTGAACCATCTGGGCAACGCGTACACCAGCCTCGACGATCCCGAACAGGCGATCGTCCACCTGAACCTCGCGCAGGAGATCGTTCTCGGCAGCAGTGACCGGGAGGGCCAGAGCTGGGTGCTCAACGGTCTCGGCGAGGCCGCGTACACCACCGGCCGCTCCGCAGACGCCCTGGACCTGCACACCGAGGCGTTGGCGATCGCCGTCGAGATCGACGTCCACGAGCCGCAGGCCCGGGCCCATCGTGGGTTGGGCCGCGCGTACGCCGCGCTCGACGACCTCGACCGGGCCCGGCACCACCTGACGCTCGCCCTGGACCGGTACCGGGAACTGCAGTCCCGGGAAGCCGACCAGGTCCAGACGCTCCTGACCGCGCTCGACGACGACTGACCGGCGTCCGGCAGGTGGCCCTTGGCGGTCGGGACCTTGGTCCCGGGACCTCGGGTGTTCCGCCTCGGGTGCCGGGCACCGCTACTGCGAGAAGCTGATCTCGTCAAAAGAGAGCAGCGAGTCGCGGAGGCGACAATGACCACCCAGCACGCCACCCACCGTTCGATCGACCGGCCCCTTGAGCACGCTGAACTTCCCGGCCACATGCTCACCAGCACCGCCGCGCGGTTGCTGGCCGTGCTGCGGATCTCCACCGGATTCGTCTTCCTCTGGGCGTTCCTCGACAAGGCATTCGGCCTCGGCTACGCCACCCCGGCCGAGCGGGCCTGGATCAACGGCGGCTCGCCGACCAAGGGTTTCCTCTCCTCGGTCGAGGTCGGCCCGCTGCAGTCGTTCTTCCACGCGATCGCCGGCACCTGGTGGGCCAACGTGCTGTTCATGGCCGGTCTGGGCGCGATCGGTATCGCCCTGATCGCCGGGATCGGCCTGCGGGTCGCGGCCGGCTCCGGCACCCTGATGATGATCTTCATGTGGCTGGCCGAGCTGCCGCTGGTCCGCTTCACCGCCGCCGGTGAGGCCACCAGCTCCACCAACCCGGTGGTCGACTACCACATCGTGTACGCGATCGTCATGGTCGCCCTCGCCGCCGCGTACGCCGGACACACCTGGGGCCTCGGCCGGCTCTGGGCCAAGCTCCCCTTCGTCCAGCGGCACCGCTGGCTGATCTGACCTGATCCTCCCCACCCGGTGTGCCCGGACCGTCCCCCACGGTCCGGGCACACCGGCGTTTGGTCGGAAGGGCTGAGATCGTCGTTGGCCGGGTATGGGTGCAGATAGCGCCCGAAACTTGAGCCAACCCGAGGAGTCCTCGTGACCGACCAGCAGAAACGTCCACCGACCACCACTGACGCGGGGGTGCCGGTCGCCAGCGACGAACATTCGCTGACGGTCGGCCCGAACGGCCCGCTGCTGCTGCAGGACCACTACCTGATCGAGCAGATGGCCAACTTCAACCGGGAGCGGATCCCGGAGCGGCAGCCGCACGCCAAGGGCGGTGGCGCCTTCGGCACCTTCACGGTGACCCGGGACGTCAGCGCGTACACCCGGGCCGCGGTCTTCCAGCCCGGCACCGAGACGGGGTCGATCGTCCGGTTCTCCACGGTCGCCGGCGAGCGCGGCAGCCCCGACACCTGGCGGGACCCGCGTGGCTTCTCCGTCAAGCTCTACACCAGCGACGGAAACCTGGACATCGTCGGCAACAACACGCCGGTCTTCTTCATCAAGGACCCGATGAAGTTCCAGCATTTCATCCGGTCGCAGAAGCGCCGCGCGGACAACAACCCGCGCGACCACGACATGCAGTGGGACTTCTGGACCCTGTCGCCGGAGTCCGCGCACCAGGTGACCTGGCTGATGGGCGATCGGGGCATCCCGCGTACCTGGCGGCACATGAACGGCTACGGCAGCCACACCTACATGTGGATCAACGCCCAAGGTGAGCAGGTCTGGGTCAAATACCACTTCAAGACCGATCAGGGCATCGAGTGCTTCACTCAGGACGAGGCCGACCAGATGGCGGCGGTGGACACCGACTACCACCAGCGGGACCTGTTCGAGCACATCGCGGCCGGGCAGCACCCGTCCTGGACCCTGCACGTCCAGATCATGCCGTTCGAGGATGCCAAGACGTACCGGTTCAACCCGTTCGACCTGACGAAGGTCTGGCCGCACAGCGACTACCCACTGCAGGAGGTCGGCAGGTTGACCCTGAACCGCAACGTCACCGACTACCACACCGAGATGGAACAGGTCGCGTTCGAGCCGAACAACGTGGTGCCGGGGACGGGGCTGTCGCCGGACAAGATGCTGCTGGCCCGGGGGTTCAGCTACGCCGACGCGCACCGCGCCCGGCTCGGGGTCAACTACAAGCAGATCCCGGTCAACGCGGCGAAGGTGCCGGTGCACAGCTACTCCAAGGACGGCGCGATGCGGGTGCACAACGTCGCCGACCCGGTGTACGCGCCGAACTCGTACGGCGGACCGGCGGCGCAGCCGTCGCTCACCGACGACGGCGGCACCTGGTACGCCGACGGTGAGATGGTCCGGTCGGCGTACACGTCGCACGCCGAGGACGACGACTGGGGCCAGCCCGGTACCTTGGTCCGCGAGGTGCTCGACGACGACGCCCGGCAGCGGCTGGTCGACAACATCGTCGGTCACCTGCTCAACGGGGTGAGCGAGCCGATCCTGTTGCGCGCCTTCGAGTACTGGCACAACGTCGACAAGAGCCTCGGCGACCGGGTCGAGTCCGGGGTGCGCGCCAAGCAGGGTGAGATGGACCCCAAGGCCGCCAAGCAGGCCAATCCCGCCCGTTCCAGCATGCAGGCCAAGGCCTGACCCCCCGGGCGGTACGGCGGACCGACCCGTCGCCGTACCGCCACCGGCGCCCGGCCCGTGTCGTCGGTTCGCGGCCGGTTTCACGGCGACGGCCGCGCGGTGTCCCACGGTCTCCCCACCCGATCGGCCGGTAGCATGCGGGCATGAGCTCAGAGGCTGTCGGCAGGCACATGCCCCCGATCGTGAGTCTCGATGACCTCACCGCGATGATGGCCGCCGACGAGCACCATCGGTACGAGATCAGCCCCGAGGGAGTTCTCTCGATCATGCCGCCCCCGGGCTACGCCCACGCGATCATCGCGACTCGGCTGACAGTGTGGCTCGCCACGGCAGGGGTCCCGGCCGACCGGATCGCACAGGCTGTCGGGCTACGCATCCCGGGCCGAGCCGGGGTCGGCGGGCGCATTCCCGACCTGGTCGTATGGAGCAAGCCGCAGGCCGACGGGGTCTGGCTGCCGGTCGCCGACGTGCTCCTCGTCGCCGAGATCGTCTCACCAGGCTCGGAAGGCCTGGACACGGTGACCAAACGCAATGAGTACGCGGCAGCGGGCATCCCCCAGTACTGGGTCATCGACCAGGACACGGCGCAGAGCGTGACCATGCACCGCCTGGCCGGCGACCGCTACACCGTTGCGGCGACCATGCCGCTCGCCTGGCTACTCAACACCAGCCCGGCCGAGCACGACCTCGGCTGATCTCGGCAGAACCCGGTCCGGCCATTTGAGTAGTTCACCGGCCGCCGAGAGCCGGGGTGACGCCCGCCGGATGCACGCAATATGGATTTGACTAAATGGGTACGCCGCGCGCGACGGACCGACTCTAGGTTGAGCCAACCCTGCAGGGCGCCTCGGGATTCCGACATTCCCAGGAGGAGCCGTGTCCACTGATCCGCACAGCACCGTGTCCAACACATCCACTGTGCCCGCCGCTGGCGACGATCCGCACCCGAGTCTGTACAACGACGACCTCGCGCCACTGCCCGAGTCCAAGCGCCGGTGGGGCTGGTTCGAAATCTTCAACGTCTGGACCAACGACGTGCAGAGTCTCGCCGGCTACACCCTGGCGGCGAGCCTGTTCATCACCGCCGGTATCAACGGCTGGTGGGTGTTCGCCGCCATCGTCCTCGCCGGACTGTTCGTCAACTTTCTGGTCAACCTGACCGGCAAGCCGAGCGTCCGGTACGGCATCCCGTACGCGGTGATGGCCCGCGCGAGCATGGGCGTCCGTGGGGCGACGTTCCCGGCGTTGGTCCGCGGCATCGTGGCGATCTTCTGGTACGGCGCGCAGACCTACTTCGCCTCCACCGCGGTCGCGCTGGCGCTCAACGCGCTGCTCGGCAACCCGGGCGGGCCGACGGTGCTCGGGTTGACCGGGGTCGGCTGGGTGTCCTACCTGATCGTCGCCGCGATCCAGGTGGTGCTCTTCATCCGGGGCATCTCCTGGATCGAGAAGTTCCTCAACGTCGCCGGTCCCGCCGTCTACGTCGTCATGATCGTGCTGCTGGCGGCGATCTGGGTGCAGGCCGGTGACGAGTTGCTGCCGGCGGTCGGCAGCCTGTTCAGCAACGCCGACGTGCAGGGCTGGGCCGTGGTCACCGCCTTCCTCGGCGTGGTCGGCACGATGGTCGCCTACTTCTCGGCGGTGGTCATCAACTTCGGCGACTTCTCCCGCTTCTCCCGGACCGAACGCGGCATGAAGATCGGCAACTTCACCGGGCTGCCGCTGAGCCTGGCGCTGTTCACCTTCCTGTCGCTGTTCATCACGGCCGGGGCCTATGTGGTCTACCAGGACGGGCAGGGTGACCCGTTGACGAACCCGGCCGACATCGTCGGGCAGGTCGGTAACACCGCGTTGACGGTGCTGGCCGCGTTGACCTTCCTGGTCGCCACGATCGGCATCAACCTGGTCGCCAACTTCATTCCACCCGCGTACGACCTGTCGAACCTGTCGCCGCAGCGGATCAGCTTCAAACGCGGTGGCTATCTGACGGCGCTGTTCGGGTTCGTCATCGGGGCACTGTGGGTCGCGGTGATCGACCAGATCGGGTTGCCGAAGTTCGTCGACACGTTGGGCGCGGTGCTCGCGCCGCTCTACGGCATCCTGGTCGCCGACTTCTACGTCGTGCAGCGCCGGAGCCTGCTGGTCGCCGATATGTACAGCATGGACCAGGCTCGCCGCTACCACTACGTCAACGGCTGGAACATGCGGGCGATCGGCGCGTTCGCCGTCGCCGCCGTCTTCTCGGTGGCCACGGTGTGGGTGCCGTGGCTGGTGGAGCTCAGCGGGTTCGCCTGGGTGATCGGCGCGGCCATCGGTGCCGTGCTGTACATCGCGGTGATGGCGTCGCGTACGCCGGGTGCCGTCGACCGGGCGATTCCGGTGAGTCCGGCACCGGTGGCCGCCGCGGCGGCGACGGCCGAGACGCCCGGCAGTTGACCGTTCCGCCCGCCGTGCCGCCGGCTTAGGGTCGTCTCGTGGAGACGACCACAACGTTGACTTCCGGGCACCGTAGATGGATCTGGGCCGCTGCGGCGACGTTCGTCGCCGTGGCGACCTGGGCGGCGATGTGGCACCTGACGGTCGACCGGGGCGGCGGGATCTGTCCCGCGATCATGCCGGCTCCGCCGGGCTGTGCCTCGGCCGCCCGTACGCCGGTGGCCATCACCGGCACGGTGGTCGTCGCCGGGCTCTACGCCGCCGGTCTCGTCGTCCTGCTCACCCGGTTGCGGCGGCGTTCCTGGTTGATGGTGACCTGGTTGGTGGCGCTGCTTGTCGGTGCGCTGTGGGCGTACCAGGCGGTTCGCTACCCGTGACCGGCTGCGGGTAGCGCGCTGTCGATCAGCGTCTCGGCGGCGGCACGGGCGTGCATCGACCGCATCGACGTGCCGGCGCTGATCCTGCATGGCACCGCCGACCGGATCCTGCCGATCGACGCCACCGCCCGCGAGTTCCACAAGCGGCTACCCAAGGCCGATTACGTCGAGGTGCGGCCGGTCCGACCGGCCGCACCTCACCCCGTCGCGTACGCGACGACGTCGGTCAACGCGACGACACCCGGCAGCCGGGTGTCCTGGCGCTGGAACTGGACCACCAGCGGCTCGGACGAGGTCAGGACGCATCCGAACGGTCGCCCCAGCCGGATCGGCTCCGGGTCGACCAAATCGTTGAGCCGCACGTGACGAATCCGCCGTGCCCACACCCGCACCCGGTACGGCCCCACCGGCTCCTGATCCTCGTAGTGGACGACCAGCTCCGCCTCGGCGTCCGAATCGCCGGCGTTGAGCAGGCACAGCTGGTCGAACCCGGTGAACTCCGGCTCCTCGCCGTTGCTGTCGGCCGGTATCCGCCCGCCGGAGACAACCCAGGTACGGGCACCGATCGCCACCATCGCCCCTCCTCCGGACCGCCGACACCGGCCTACCCCATGCCGGCCAGGGCAAACGCTGCCAAGCGGCTAGTCGGCCGCCCCCTTGGTCTTCCCCGGCCGGGCGGTCCGGGCGTACTTGGCCCGGAACTTCTCGACCCGGCCTTCGGTGTCGAGCAACCGCTGGCGGCCGGTCCAGAACGGGTGGCTGGCCGAGGAGATCTCCACGTCGATCACCGGGTAGGTCTGCCCGTCGGTCCACTCGATGGTCTTGCTGCTGACCGCGGTGGACCGGGTGAGAAACGCAAAGTCCGCACTACGGTCCCGATAAACCACATAATCGTACTTGGGGTGAATGTCAGGCTTCACTGCTACCAACCTCGCAATCCGGATACCAACTCGAAAACGATTGTCATATTACCCGATGTGGGCCGGAATGAATGACGCCGGGAAACCGGCAAGACCGGACCCAATAAGATATGCTCGAATCGCAATATCAGCATGAGATTAGGAGAGTTCGATGAGCCACGCCGTACACACCGAGCACGTGCACGCCCACGACTCGTCCTGCGGCCACGTCGCGGTCGCCCACGACGGGCACACCGACTACCTGCACGACGGGCATGTCCACCACGAGCACTCCGGACACTGGGACGAGTGCCAGGTCAACCAGCACGTACCCACCGAGTCACATGCCGACCACACCCACGGGCCGGACTGCGGTCACGACGTCGTCGCCCACGGCGACCACGAGGACTTCGTGCACGCCGGCCACCGGCACGCCGCACACGGCGACCACTACGACGAACACTGATCGAAACGTCGGGTCCGCACCGCGAACAGGACCAACGCGCCGGTGATCAGCAGCACGGCTCCGGTGGCCGGCACATGCCACGAGGATCCGGTGAGCGGCAGCCTCCCAGAGCCGTCACCACCGGAGCCGTCGTCACCGTCACCGTCACCGGAGCCTGGGCCGAATCCGGTGTCCGGGTCGGTCCCGTCACCGACAGCCAGGTTGAGGGTCCGGGTGTCCGTCACCGTCACACCCGTCGTCGTGGTGCCGGACATCTCGAAAGCCAGCCGGTAGATGCCCGGCGCGCTGAACGCCCAGTTGCCGTGGGCGTGCGTGTTCGACGGGATGTCCAGGCGCTGCGGCAGGCTGGCCGCGGAGTCGAACAACACCTCGGCCTCGCCGAACGACCCGGTGAGGAACAGCGTGAACCGGCCAGGACCGGTCACCCCCTTGAAGGTCAAGGTGACTGGCCCGCTGATGCCGGCGACGACGGATGGATGCTGGGTGTTCCACCCGGGCCAGACGATCCCGGACTGCTGACCCTGCGGCAGCAGCCACACCTCGTCACCGCTCGCTCCGAGAAAGTCCGCACCCTCCGGCACGGTGATCTTGGCGTTGTCCTTGACCTGCAGCACCACGTCGGAGAGGTTGCGCCACACCGCTGGCGAGACCGTGTCGTCCTTGAGCAGGATCGTCAGGTCGGACCCGTCGAGCTGCGGACCCATGTCGACGTGGCCATCGTCGATCACCACCCGTGATGACGGTACGGCGGCCAGGTTCTGCTGCTGCGCGGCGCTGGTGGCCGGTGCCGCCAGCGGCTGCGCCTCGACGCCGACAGCGGCGTCGCCCGGCGCTGCGATCTGCGGTTCCGAGAGGTCCGGCGCGGCGGCCGCCCGTTGCAGTGCGGAAGCCGGTGCGGGAGCGGGCGCCGGAGCCGGCAGGGCCTTGTCGACAGCGCCAAGCTGCGGGACCCGTACCTGATAGACGGCGTCCGCCCTCGCCTCGTCGCCGTTGGCGAGCGTCGCCGCCGCGGTGACGGTCAGCCGGTACTCGCCAGCGGCGTCGAAGAGCCAGACCAGCCCGCCGGTCCTGGTGGCGGCCGGCAGCCGGGCCGCACGCGGCATCCCGTCGAACGTGCCGAACAGCGGGGTGGCCTGGCCGAGACCGCCGAGGGTGTACGCGGCGAACCCGCCCGGCCCGTCGACCGATCCCAGCGACAACTCGATCGTGTCGTCGCGTACCGCCCCTCGGGGTACCGCCCGGGTGTCCAGGTACGGGAAGTCGGTGTCCCCGCCGGTCACCGCCCACATCGGTCGGCCGGCGCCACCGAGGAACTGGAACGCCAGGTGTTCCGGCGTCCGTACCGTCGCGCCGCCCTGCGGCCCGAAGAGCACCGTCGCGGGATCCAGGCTGCGGCCCGGCGCTGCGTCGCGGTCGACGGACGCCTCGCGCGCGAACAGCGACAGTCTCCCGTCTGCCAACTCGACGGCCACCAGATCGGCACCGGCTGCGGTCACTGTCGCGGGGGTGTCCGCCGAGGGTGGGGCCGCGGTCACCGGCGCAGGCACGGTCGCGGCGGCGACCATCGCACCCGCCGCCACGGCCGCCGCGAGTCGCGGTCTCGCCAGTACCGAACTGATGACGCTCATTGGACCTGTCTCCCTGGATTGACTCTCAGTCGGTGGTGCGGGCGGGCTGAGGCGCGGCACCGGCTGTGCCGTCTTCTGCACGCGCGGCGCCTTCTGCCCGGCCTGCTTCGCGGGCGGCGGCCACGGCACGTTCGAGCTGCGTTGCCTGCTGGCGGCGGCGCCGGCGGCGGCCAGCGATGGTCAGCCAGGTGCCCGCGCCGATCAGTAGCAGGATCACGAGTTGCGGCCACGGCACGGCCCACAGGTCGACCTCGCCGGTGACAGCGGCCGGTGCCGGGTCGAGCACCTCGTCGGTGACGGCAGCCGGCTCGACGGTCAGGCTGGCCCCGAGCCGCACCAGCGGCGGTACGCCGTCGACGCGCACACTGGTCCGGTAGCTGTCACCGGGCAGGATCTCCGGTAGTTGGTCACCGACGGTGCTGCGCCGAGCCAGCCCGAACGGTCCGTCGACGGCGAGCTGCGGTTGCCCGGTCAGTCGCACGTTGCCGGTGTTGCGGACGGTGAAGTTGGCGGTGACGACACCCCCGCGCAGCGGGTGCCAGCTTCCGTCGTGGGTCACTGACAGGTCCACGATGTCGAGGACCGGTCGCAGTTCGCCGGTGACCCGCAGATAGATCCGGGAGCCGACCCGGTGGTCGACCGACACCTGGTTGCCCTCGTCGTCGGTGCCGGTGGCGGCGAGGGAGGCGACGATCCCGCCCGGGTGGTCGCCGGGTGTCGCGTTGTCGGGTACGGCGATGGTGAACGGCACATCCAGCCGCGACGTCGACGGCACGGTGAGCGTACGGGTCTCGAAGGTGATCCAGGAGCCCACGTCGACCGGTTCCTCGGTCGCGGCCAGCAGGTCGAAGCCGCCCTGTTCGGTGGTGAACGCGTCGCTCGCGTACACGTCGAGGGTGATCGGCCGGTCGGAGTGGTTGGTGATCGCCACGTAGTCGGTGAGCGTGGCTCCCGGGTCGAGCTTGTACTCGAACGCGGGGCGTCCGTTCGGGCCGTCGGGGCTGGACGGGGCCACGCCCCAGGTGAGCGACTGCGCGGCGACCGGGGTGATCGCCGGCGCGGTCACCGGGACCGGCGCTGCGGCGTTGGCCGGCCCGGTGGCCGGCCCGGTGGCCGGCGCGGTCAGCGCGATGCCGGCGAGCAGGAGTCCGGCGAGCAGGGCTGCTGGCGTACGCATGCGGGGGGTGATCCGTTCACGAAAGGGGTGGAAGGGCCGGGCGATGGCCGGCACGGTGTCATCGCCCGGCCCGACCTCTCGCCGCGATCGTCAGATCGCGGTGAGGGTGAGGGTCGCGGTGTAGGTGCCGGGTGCGGTCTCGGTCGGCAGGCTCAGTCGCAGGCCGGCCGAGAGGGTCGCGGTGCCCCGGCCGGAGCCGGTAGGTGCCGAGCCGAGGACGGCACTGGCACCGAGCCCGCCGCCGACACCGACGACGTACGGCGCGACGACCGGTCCGGCGACTACGCCCTGGCCGGCGGACTGGTCGACGACCTGCGGAGTCCAGCCGAGGTAGCCGGAACTGAAGGTGGCGCCGTCCGGCCCGGTGAAGTTGTCCGGCAGTTGACCGGAGGCGCTCCAGCCGGGGGTGCCGACCCGGGTGTCGGTGACGGTGACCGGGCGCAAGCTGCCGCTGCTCTCCCAGGTGTCACCGGCGCTGGACAGCTGCGCCGGCGGCAGGACGACACTGCGGTCGTCCGGGTCGACGCTGATCACCAGGGCACCCTGGGTCGGGTCGATCGTGGCGGTGATGGTCTGCGAGGTGCCCGGGTCGGTCGGCGCGAACGCCACCCAGAGCCAGACCTCTTCGCTGGTGGCGACGACGGTGTGGTTGTCGTCGTAGAGCTTCGCCTGGTACTCGCAGGCGTTGAGCTCGCGGGTGGCGGTGAAGCTGTACGTCGCACCCGCCTCGCCGGAGATGATGGCGAAATCGTCACTGCCGGGGCAGCGGCTGAACCAGTGGTAGTGGTCCAACTCGGTCTGCGGGGTCTGCACCGCCTGCAGGGTGACGGTGTCGCCCGGCTGGTACTCGTCGGCCATGCCGCTGACGGTCAGCACGGTCTCCGGGCCGGTGCCGCCGAGTTCACCGACGACGAACGAGTAGTCGACCGGTCCGGTGCTGACCGTGGTGCCGTTGGCCAGCGTCGCGTCGGCCTGGAAGGTCAGCGTGTAGTCACCCTCGGTGCTGAACGCCCAGTTGGCGTGGGCGTGGGTGCGGATCGGCACGTCGATGGTGTCCGGCAGCCCGTCGTCGCTGCGGAACTTCATCAGCGGGCTACCGAAGCTGTCCTGGGTGAACACCGAGACGTTGCCGGGGCCGGCGACGTCGACGAGGCTGATCTGGATCTGGTCACCGGCGAAGGTGCCGGCGCCGAGGGTGGTGGTGTTCCAGCCGGGCCAGAGCAGGTCCTGGTTCTGGGTCAGCGGCAGCAGCCAGATCGTGGATCCGGCCGGGCCGAGGAAGGCGAACCGGGGGTCGGCCGGCACCGCCATCGCGGCCTCGGGTAGCACCTGGAAGATCACGTCGGCCGGATCCCGGCTTACCGACGGACTGACCGTGTCGTCGTGCACCTCCAGGGACAGCTCGCCGTCGTGGTAGTGGACGTCTACGGCGTCGGTGTGGCCCTTGGCGAGCACCACCTTCTCCTGGGCGGCGGCGGCGGTCGGCGCGAGCAGCACGCCACCGGCAACCACCGCCGCGCCGATCAGGGCCGCGAAGCCGCGGGCACCTGTTGTTCTCATGTTTCCTCCCCTCGCCCGCGCCGGGGGTGGCGCGGGACGTGGCCGTGGTCAGGGCAGCAGCCCCGCTCGACCATAACGAAAACCGTTTCCATTAACCCATGGCCCGTTCGGACACCTCTACCGGACCGGCTGTGACCTGCGACTCCTCCACGAGACGCGGAGCGCCCGCCGGGCCGCGTCGGCGACCGGCCAGGTCCCGCCAGCGGCGGGCCAGCAGGCCGTGTCGCGGCGCGAAGACCCAGGCGAGCAGGAACACAGCGGTCGCCACCAGCACGATCGTCCCGCCCACCGGCAGGTCGTAACTCCACGACAGATAGAGCCCGACCAGCGCGGATCCGCCACCGATCAGCGGCGCGAGCAGCATCATCAACCCGAGCCGGTCGGTGAGCAGCCGGGCCGCGGCCGGCGGCGTGATCAACAGCGCCAGTACGAGGATGTTGCCGATCGTCTGCAGCGAGATCACCACGGCGAGGGTGACCAGTACGTAGAGCGCGATGTCCAGCCAGAACACCGGCAGCCCGACCGAGCGGGCCATCTCCCGGTCCAGGCTGACCGCGACCAGCTCCTTGTGCAGCAGGAACACCACCGCCAGGATCGCCAGCCCGGTGAACCCGACCGTGTAGAGATCCCGGTCCGGGATGCCGGTGATCGAGCCGAACAGGAACTGCTGCAGCGACCCGGCGTACCCGGGCGCCCGGGAGATGATCACGATGCCGAGCGCGAACGCCGCCACGAAGAAGACCCCGATCAGCGAGTCCTCCTTGACCCGCCGATGCTGGGCGAAGACCGCGATCAGCAACGCGGTCACGATCCCGGCGACCGCACCGCCCAGCACCAGGCTGCCCTGCAGCACGAAGGCGACCGCCAACCCCGGGAACACGGCATGCGCCACCGCGTCGCCGATGAACGCCATCCCGCGCAGCACCACATAGCAGCCGACCACTCCGCAGACCACACTGGACATGACGGCGATCAGCAACGCCTTCGGCAGGAAGGCGAGATCAGGGTTGAACAGATCGGTGAGGAAGTCGGTGATCGGCATCAGCCGGCCCCGACGATCCGCAGCAACGGCGACCGCTCACTGACCCCGAAGGCACGCATCCACAGCTGCGGATCCCGCAGCTCATCCGGCTTGCCTTCGGCGATCACCCGCTGGTTCAGCAGCACCAGCCGGGAACAGGCATCCATCGCCCCGATCAGGTCGTGGGTGGTCATCAGCAGCGCCTTCCCCTCGGCCGCCAGCCCGGCGAACAGCTCACCGAGCAACTCCTGGGTCGGCAGGTCCAGCCCGGTGAACGGCTCGTCGAGTAGCAGCAACGTCGGCTCCAGGGCGAGCGCCCGGGCCACCAGCACCCGCTGGCGCTGGCCACCGGACAACTCGGCGACCGGCCGGCGGCGCAGATCCCCCAGGCGTACCCGGTCGATCGCCTCGGCGCTGGCCCGCCAGTCGGCCACCCCAGGGCGGCACAGCAGGCCGATCCGACCGGTACGGCCACTGAGCACCGTCTGCTCCACCGAGATCGGGAAGTCCCAGGCGAACTCGTGCCGCTGCGGCACATATCCGATTGCCGAGCGACCCGGTCGACTCGGCACTCCGTCGACCAGCACCCGACCCGACCGAGTTCGGATCAACCCGAGCACCGCCCGCAGCAGGGTGGTCTTGCCGGCACCGTTCGGTCCGATCAGCCCGACCAGTTCACCCGGGTCGACGTGCAGCCGGATGTCGCGCAGCACCGGCCGGCCGCCGAGGTCGACATCGAGATCGTGTACGGCGAGCGCGGTCACGGCTGCGTACGCTCCTGCTCCACGCGGCGGCGTACCGCCCGGCCGCGCAGCACCACGACGATCAGCGCGACGGCCAGGCCGAGGGCGACCACCACCAGGCCGACGACCAGCCACGGCCCGGTGCCGCCGGTGCCGCCTGGGCCATCGTCGTCCGGCCCGGCGGTCGGCGCCACGGCCGCGACCTCGCCGGGTTGGGCGGCGAGCGCGTCGTCGGTGCTGGTGGCGTCGCCGACGGCGAACCGCAGATGCCGGGTGGCGGTGACCTGTTCGCCGCCGACCAGGTCGGCGCTGACCCGCACCGCGACCAGGTACACCCCGGGCGCGGTGAACACCCAGTTGGCGTGGGTGTGGGTGTTGACCTCCACCCACATCGGCTGGCCGGGCTGCTCGGTGGAACGCCACAGCACCTGCGGCTCGCTGAACGTGCCGGCCTGCAGGTACATGGTCACCTCGCCCGGCCCGTCCACATCGGCCAGTTCCAGGGTCACGCCACGGTCGATCGTCTGCATCACCCGGGGGTCCTGGGTGTTCCAGCCGACCCACACCACGTCGGGGTGCTGCACCTGCGGTACCACGTGCACCTGGGTGCCGGCCGGCACGCCGAGGAAGCCGTACACCGGGTCGTCCGGGACGGTCTGCAGCGCGGCGTCGGTGACCCGCAGCACGGTCCGGTCCGGGTCCCGCCACACCGGCTGTGCCGCGTCGTCGTGGATCAGCAGGGTCCACTCGTCGTCTACGTAGCGCGGCCCGAGGTCGACGTGGCCGGCGGCGAGCACCGCCGGTTCGTCGGCTACCGGCTGATCCGGCGCGATCGACTGATCCAACGCCGGGTCAGGCTGGTTCAACGCCGGGTCAGCCGAGCCGGGTTGAGCCGCCAGCGTCATCGCGAGCAGCGCGGACACGGCCACCGACAGGCCGATTGACTTCACTGATGCCTCCTCATGGTGCCAGGCAGTCCCGGAGCGACTCGGCGTTGAACCGCATCATCTGGACGTAGTTGGTCACCCGGTCGTCGAAGGTGTCGCCGTAGATCTCGCAGACCCGTACGTCGAGGTCGTCAGCCAGTTCGGTCAGCGTCGACGACCGGGACCGCAGGTTGGGCTCCAGGAACACCGCCGGCACCCGCAGGTTGCGGATCGTCTCGGTGAGCCGACGCCGGTCGGCCAGGCTCGGCTCGGCGGCCGGGTGCGGGGTGACGAAGCCGGAGATCTGCACCTCGTACGCGGCACCGAGGTAGCCGAACGCGTCATGCGTGGTGATCAGATGCCGACGACCGGGCGGGATCTGGGCGATTGTGTCCCGGACGTAGTCGTCGAGCGCCGACAGCTCTCCGATGTACGCGGTGGCCCGCTCCCGGTACTCGACGGCCCCGGCCGGGTCGACGCCGATCAGGGTGTCCCGGATCAGTTCGGTGTAGGAGATGACATTGCGGACGTTCTGCCACAGGTGCGGGTCGATCTCCCCGTGCACGTGCCTGCCGAGCACCGCCTGCGGCAGTTGGTGGATCTCGGTGCCGGGCCGGCCGAGGAACCGGAACGCGGGCCCCGCCGGCACCTGGGCGAGCGCCTTGTTCGGCACCTCGATGACGGTGTCCGCGGGGTCGTGCACGTGCTGGTGGACGTCGCCGCTGCCGTGCGGGTCGGCGAGCAGGTAGAGCGGGGACTCGCCGCGCGCGGCGGCGTCGAGGTCGACGGTCACGTCGGCGTGGCCACCGCGCAGCACGGTGGCGCCGGACATGCCCGGCACGCTGTGCGGGTCGACCCCGACGGCGAAGGTGAAGGTCTGCTCGCCGAGGCTGACCGGCCGGGTGTCGGGGGTGACCGCGAGTTGCGCCGCCATGGTCAGCCGGTAGACGCCGGGCTCGGTGAACGCCCAGCTCATGTGGGTGTGCGCGTCGGGGGGCAGGGTCGCGGTGTCGTCCCGGTAGCCGGTGGCGGCTTCGAAGCCGTCGGACGAGTCGAGGTAGATGGCCGGGTTGCCGAACGACTCGGTGAGGTATGCGGTCATCGCGCCGGGGCCGGTCACCGTGGTGCCCTGTAGCAGGATGTCGGAGGCTCGGTCGGCGCCGTAGCTGGCACCGGTGCCGCGTACCCGCATGCCGAGCCAGATGGTGTCCAGCGCGACGTTCTCCACCAGCGGGATGATCTCGGCGGCGTACTTGACCGCGCCTTCGGCGAGCGAGATGTTCGGCACGCTGTCGGGCAGGTTGGCGTCGAGTGCCTTGATGATGGCGTGCTCCTCCAGCAGCAGGTAGTTGCTGAAGGCGACGTCGGCGTAGACGACGTCGCGCACGTCACGCAGCGACGGCTCGTAGGCGTGCGGGTCTGCGCCGTCCGGGACGAGTGAGGTGGCCACGACCCGGTCCCCGCCGACGTTGTCGACCAGGTCACGCAGGATGCCGGTGGTGGTGACGACCTGGATGCGGTCGTCGTCGGCACTGAGCGCCGGTGGGGCTGCGCAGCCGGTCAGGCTGGCGGCCAGCAGGGTCGGCCCGACGAGCCACCGTACGCCGCGCACGCTGCACCAACCCCTCTTCGACGACCTCGCGAGCAGCACCGTACCACGCAAACGATAACCGTTCTCATATCGCTTTAGGTATCCAGCCGGCACCGAACGGTCGATGGCCCGGCACCGGCTGGACGAGTTGCCCGAAGGTCAGCCGACCTCGAAGGTGAACTCCTCGGTGCTGCTCACCGTCTGCCCGTTGGACGTACGCACGCCGCTGACCTCGAACGTCGCCACATAGGTGCCGGCGACGTCGAAGCCCCAGTTGACGTGGGCGTGGGTGTTGCGGTTGACGTTGAGGCTGTCCGGCAGGCCGTTGCCGCTGTCGAACAACACGGTCGGGGTGCCGCCGGAGGCGGTGAAGACGCTGAACCCGCCCGGCCCCTGCACGTCGGTCAGCTTGACCACCACCCGGTTGAACTGCAGGGCACCACTGGCGACACCGGTGGTGTCCCAACCGGCCCAGAGCAGACCGGCCGTGTTCGTCTGCGGCAGGACGTAGGCGTAGCCGCCGGTGCCGAGGAACGCCCAGGCCGAGCCGGACGGCACCGCGACGTTCGCGGCGGCCGGCACCGCGAATACCACGGTGGACGGATCCCGGTAGACGGTGGTCGACCCGGTGTCGTCGCCGACTCTGACCACGATCGGCCCACCGGCGACATGGTCCACGTCAAGGACGTCGACATGACCACTGGTCAGCTCGATGATGGTGGCCTGTGCCGGTGCGGCGGGCACGGCGACCGCCAGCACCGCGGCCAGCACGCTCGACGCGGCAGCGGCCGACCAGCGGCGGGTACGGAGGTTCATCACGCTGCTCCCTTCCAGTCCGGCCCGGATCAGGGCAGGACGACGAATCGCAGGAAGACCGAGTCGGACTCGACGACGGTCGCGGTGCCGGCCAGGGTGGCGCTGGCCTTGACCTTGAGCAGGTAGACACCGGCCTTGTTGAAGGCCCAGTTGGCGTGCAGGTGGTCACCGACCGGCAGGTCGACGACGTCCGGCAGGCCGTCGCGGCTGTTCGCCAGCACGGTCGGCTGCCCGAACAGATCCTCGGTGTAGATCGCCACCTGGCCGGAGCTGGGGGCGCTGATCAGCTGCTGCACGGTGAGGTCGAGCGAGTCGCCCTCGAAGACGCCCTCTTCCAGCTCCTCGGTGGCGATGCCGGCGAAGAGCAGGTCCTCGTCCTCCACCTGCGGCAGGATCCAGACCCGGGAGCCGGCCGTGCCGAGGAAGGCGAAGGCAGGATCACTGGGGACAGTGGTCTTGGCCTGGGGCTTGACGACGAAGATCACCTCGTCGGGATGGCGGTGAACGCCGGGCTCGACGGTGTCGTCGTGCACGCCGAGCTCCAGCTCGCCGTCCTCGTACTCCACCTCGATCACGTCGACGTGGCCGGCGGAGAGGATCACCGGCAACGTTGCGCCATGCGCCTGCGCCGGAGCGGCCGAGACGACCAGGGCCGCGATCATCGCGGCACCGGTCACCAGCGCACCCGTGGCCCGACGGCGGGTTGCGGTCAACACGAGACAGACTCCTTCCCGGCGATCCCTGATGGATCACCGGATGCCAACGGTAATCGTTTTCAACTAGTCGCGATAGGGGCGAGTCCTGTCTGGCTCGACACATGTCCATGTTCGTCCAGCTCGCCGAGATCCCACTCGGGGAACGGGTCCGGCAGAGCGCTCCAGGCAGCCAACCCGGCAGCCAGGCCCGCACCGGCCACCGCCAGCTCCGCGTCGGTGAGCAGGCTGGCATCCAGCGCCGCCCGCAGCCCGTCGCCGTCCAGTCCGACGCCGATGAACACCAGCTCCTGGTGGCGGTCGCCGAACACCGGATCCCACCTGGACTCCAGGTCGGCCCGCTCGTCGGGGTCGTCCGGCCACTCGCCGGACACGGCCACCGGCACCCCGGCCGGGTCGCACCGGGCCGACGGCCCGGCCTGCGACCAGAGCGCCTGCACGTCCGGACGAGTCGCCAGCCAGAGAAAGCCCTTCGACCGTACGACGCCGAATGTGTCCAGCTCGGCGAGCAGATCCCAGAGCCGTTGCGGATGGAACGGCGCGACCGTCCGGTAGACGATGCTGCTGATGCCGTACTCGATGGTTTCCGGGACGTGCTCGCCGTTGAGCTCGGCGACCCAGCCCGGCGCGGTCTCCGCCTCGTCCAGGTCGAACCGTCCGGTGTCGAGCACCTCGGTCAGCGGCACCTGAGCCCGTACGGTCCGCAGCTGACGCGCCTTCGGGTTCAGCCGGGTGACCAGCGCCTCGATCACCGCCAGCTCGTCCGACGCGACCAGATCGGTCTTGTTGACCAGGATCAGGTCGGCGAACTCGATCTGGTCGACCAGCAGGTCGGCGATGGTGCGGTCGTCATCGTCGTACGCGGCCAGCCCACGCTGCTCCAGCGACTCCCCCGCCCGCAGCTGGGCGATCAGGTGCGGCGCGTCGACGACGGTGACCATGGTGTCCAGCCGGGCGACGTCGGCCAGCACCCCGCCGTCGTCGGTGCCGAAGGCGAAGGTCGCCGCGACCGGCAGCGGCTCGGAGATGCCACTGGACTCGATCACCAAATAGTCGAACCGGCCGGCGCGGGCCAACCGGGCGATCTCCACCAGCAGATCGTCGCGCAGGGTGCAGCAGATGCAGCCGTTGGTCATCTCGACCAGGCGCTCCTCGGTACGCGAGAGGCTGCCGCCGTCGCGGACCAACGCGGCGTCGATGTTGATCTCGCTCATGTCGTTGACGATGACCGCTACCCGTAGCCCTTCCCGGTTGGCCAGGATGTGGTTGAGCAGGGTGGTCTTGCCTGCGCCGAGGAAACCGGAGAGCACCGTCACCGGCAGCCGGCCATCGTCGGGAACACTCGCCGTCGCCGGCGAGGCAGGATCCTTTGGTACGGCCATGGCGGCCTCCTCTCTCCTGCCCAGAAGATAACGGAAGCCGTTTTCATTTAGACGATGGCCCGGTGGTCGACGCCCCGACCCGGGTCGGCGTCGGTCACTCGTGGTGGTGGGTCACCCGATCCCCCGCCGCATGGTCGGGCAGGTCACGGTCAGCGTGATCGGCGTGGAACAGCGCCTCGGCCAGCAACTGCCGGACGTGCACGTCGGCCGCCGAGTAGTAGACGAAGGTGCCTTCGCGGCGACCACGCACCAGCCCGGCCAACCGCAGCTTCGCGAGATGCTGGCTGACCGCCGTCGGCGCCGCCCCGACCAGCTCGGCGAGACAGGCGACCGACGACTCGCCCTGCAACAGCGCCCAGAGGATCTTGATCCGGGTGGGATCGGCGAGCAGGCGAAACGTCTCGGCGGCCAGGTGCACCTGCTCCTCGACCGGCATCCGGAAATCCGGAATCGAGGTATGCATCCAGCGAGAATATCTCAGGCTGCCTACTTGCATACCTGCATAGCTGCGCAGCTATTGTGGTCGCCGTGCTCACCGAAGCCCCTGCTCCCCCGGCCCCGACCCGCGCCCAACGGCTGGCCGACGCGGCCCGCCGTACGCCGATCTGGTCGCTGCCCGAGGTCCCCTGGGCCGCTGCCGCCACCGGACTGTTCGCCGTCGGCGGGGTGCTCCAGCTGGCCGGTGCCCCGGCCTGGAGTTGGTGGGCCGCCTACCTGATCTGCTACGCCGCCGGCGGCTGGGAGCCGGGCTGGTCCGGACTGCGTGCGCTGCGCGAGCGCACCCTCGACGTCGACCTGCTGATGGTGGTCGCCGCGATCGGCGCCGCCGCCGTCGGCCAGATCTTCGACGGCGCCCTGCTGATCGTCATCTTCGCCACCTCCGGAGCGTTGGAGGCGCTCGCCACCCGGCGTACCGCCGACGCGGTGCACAGCCTGCTCGACCTCGCCCCGCCCCAGGCGACCCGGATCGTCGACGATGTCGAACAACGGGTCGACACCGCCTCGCTGCGGATCGGCGACGTCATCCTGATCCGGCCCGGCGAGCGCATCGGCGCCGACGGACAGGTCGTCGCCGGAGCCAGCGAGGTCGACCAGGCCACCATCACCGGCGAGCCACTGCCGGTCGACCGCCGCCCCGGCGACGGCGTGTACGCCGGCACCCTCAACGGCACCGGAATGCTCCGGGTACGGGTCACCACCCCGGCAGCGGAGACGGTCGTCGCCCGGATCGCGACCATGGTCGAGGAAGCCGCCGCCACCAAGGCCCCCACCCAGCTGTTCATCGAACGGATCGAGCAGCGCTACTCGGTCGGCGTCGTGGTCGCGACGCTGGCCCTGTTCGGCATACCGCTCGCCTTCGGCGAGGACCTCACCAGCGCCCTGCTCCGGGCGATGACCTTCATGATCGTCGCGTCGCCGTGTGCCGTGGTGCTGGCGACGATGCCACCGCTGCTGGCCGCGATCGCCACCGCCGGCCGGCACGGTGTCCTGGTCAAATCGGCCGGCGTGATCGAGCGACTCGGCCGGGCCGACCTGGTGGCGTTCGACAAGACCGGCACCCTGACCGAAGGTCGCCCCCGGATCGCCGCCGTCCACCCCGTACCGGCAGATCCGTCGCCGGTCGACGGCGACCGGCTGCTCGCCCTGGCCGCCGCCGCCGAACTGTCCAGCGAACACCCGATCGGCGTCGCCGTGGTCGCCGCCGCCCGCGACCGAAGGCTCCTGCTCGCCGCCGCCGACGAGTTCACCTCCCTGCCTGGACGGGGTGTAACCGCACGGGTCGGCGGCCCGCAGGGGGCCGTTCAGGTGGCCGTCGCCAGCCCGGCCCAGCTGCTGAGCGCCACCGACGACGAGGCCCGCCGGCTGGTCGCCGACGTGGAGTCCGCCGGGCAGACCGCCGTGGTCGTCGCCGTCGACGGCGTACCCGCCGGCGTACTGGCGCTGACCGACCGACTACGACCCGACGCGGCAGCGGTCACCGCCGCGCTCAGTGAGCTGACCGGCCGGTCGCCGGTGCTGCTCACCGGCGACAACCCGCGGGCCGCCGCCCGGCTCGCCGGCGACGTCGGCATCGATCAGGTACGGGCTGGCCTGCTACCGCAGGACAAGGTCGCCGCCGTCCGGGAACTGCAGGCCGCCGGACGGCAGGTGCTGGTGGTCGGCGACGGCGTCAACGACGCGCCCGCGCTGGCCACCGCGCACACCAGCATCGCGATGGGCGGCGTCGGGGCAGACCTGGCCCTGGCTGCGGCGGACACGGTGATCGTCCGCGACGACCTGGCCACGATCCCGGCGGTCGTCGCGCTCGCCCGCCGGGCGCGGCGTTACGTGATCGCCAATCTGGTCATCGCCGGCACCGTGATCGTCGTCCTGGCTACCTGGGACATCGTGGGTCACCTGCCGTTGCCGCTCGGTGTGGCCGGGCACGAGGGCTCCACAGTGCTGGTCGCGCTCAACGGCATCCGACTGCTCCGCCGGTCCGCCTGGCCCGCACCACCTTCCTCCGTCAGATAGTGCTCCAGCCAGGGAACCGGGGCGGGTCTTCGCGGCGAACCCTGGACACGGAACGGCTACGCACAGAGGCGGCGGTGGAGATGGCGTTCGTCGGAATGGACATCGGTGGCACGCACGACCTCGGCTCACGGGTACGCGCAGCAGCAGACGCCGTCGAACAAACCCGGCAGAGTCTCCTCAACGCGTTGACCATGGCCGACCTGGACAGTGCTGCGCCGGCGCTGCTGGCAACCGCACAGCAGAACCTGACCACGCTCACCACGCAGGTCCTCGACAAGGCCGACGTGGCCGAGCGTCCCATCGAACCCCCGGTCACCCCGCTCGAATTCACGCTGATCGACGCGGTGCCCGGCGCGTCACTGAGCGAGCGGCCCAGCGGGCTTGGGCTGCCGTTCTCGCCGCACGCCGGCAAGGAGTATCACATCGCCGTCCTGGGCGACTCGTTCATCTCCGGGCTGGGGCTGCTCGGCAACGACTCCTACGTCGGCACCGGCCCCACCGTGGACGATATCGTCCAGCCCAATCCCGCCTACCAGTCCCGCGACGCCGGGGCGCTGCAGGCCGTACGCCAACTTCAGTTGCAGTACCCGGACGCGGAGATCCGGATCACCTACACGGCGGACCGGCTCAATCCGGAGATCGTTCCGCCGGTGCTGCCCACCCTCAACGGTGGCCCGGTCATCAACGTCACCTTCGCGGCCGAGGCCGGCGCGGACACCGACGAGTTACTCGGCCACGACTACCTCAACTGGGCGTACGGCCCGCACAACAGCCAGATCAATGCGGTCACCTACAAGACCGACACGGTGCTACTCAGCATCGGCGGCAACAACGGAGGCAACGACAAGTACGGCGGCTTCGAACTGGTGCTCCGGTCGGCATTGCAACCGGGCCAATCGCCGTATCTGTTGCTCGACCTTCCCGGCCTGCGTGACGGAGCCCTGGCAACGGGCACAGCACAGATCAACGAGTTGGTCGGTCGACTGTCGACCGACCTTCGCGGGGTCGAGGAGGTGATCACCGCGATCTCAGCCAAGGGCGGGGACACGATGAACATCCTGTACGCCGGGTACCCGTACGCGCTGAGCCCGCTCGACGACCGCAACATCCCGCTGGCGCTGCCGGGCGATGGCAGGCAATGGCCGATGAACCAATTCGACCCGGAGTCCATGGGCATTCCGCTCAACCTGATCGACATCCTGGAGAGCCAGGCGTCCGCCCGCTACTGGACGACGATGACGATGTGGCAGGAGCACTACGCCGGCCGGGTCCCGTTGCAGCCGGGGCAGGACCTGCAGTTCCTGCTTCCGAACTGGAACGACAACACCCTGGTCAGCTCCAACCCTGCGGTGAATGGGCTCGTCGGCGACGAGGACGTCCGGTCCTTCCACCCGAACGAGTTGGGCCAGCCGCTCTACCGGGATCTGCTCCACCCGCCGCTGGTGGATTCGGCCGCGCGAGTGCTGGGCCAGGGTCAGACCGAACTGCTGTCGCCGTTCGACTCGTTCGGATCAGCCGCCGGCCAGCTCCAGGCTGCCGCCTACGACCCCGGGCAGGTGGACTGGTCGGCGGTGAGCCCCATCGGATCCGGCGAACCCACATGCCCGGCATCAGCATGTCCGACATCCCGCTCGACGCGGGCTTCGGGCTGTCGGACGGCCCGTGGTACTCCCCGTCGCTGGCGGATCTCACCCTGAGCCACCCGCAGGTGTTCCAGTCGGCGGCGGACACCCTCTCCGCACAGACCGACTACTTCGACACCGCCGGCTGGTCCGATTTCGGCACCGAGCCGGACTGGGACATCACCGCGTGGGACAGTTTCGCCATCGACGAGCCACTGACAAGGTTCTTCGACGCCTCATCCTGGGACGCCTCGACCTGGGACAGCGACGAGGGATGGGCGGACGCGTGGAGCGCGCCGATGGACACCTACGACGCCTACGATTCCGTCAGCGTCACCGACTACTTCTGACCCGCGTGGCCCGGCGCACGCCCGGTCACGCCACCAACAGGCCGAGCAGCCACAGCCCGGCCAGGGTCAGTCCGGCGGTGAACTCGATCAGCATGGCCAAGCCGACCGCCAGCACCGCCCGCTTCGTCGCCGGCCAGGCGGCGGCGAAGTCGCCGAGCCGCTGTCGCTCGGCGAGCCACACCCCGAGCACGAAGCCGATGACCAGACCGAGCACCGGGACGACGAAGAAGCCGACGAGCCCCAGCGCACCACCGATCAGCAACGACTGGTTGGGTACGCCAGCCCGTTTGAGGTCCCGACCCGGCCACAGGTACTTGATCACCGTGCCGCCGACGGTGACCACGGTGGCGGCCAGAACGATCAGCCACTTGCCGCCGCCCGCGTCACTGAAGATCGCCCAGCCGAGCACCCCGGCCCAACAGAGCAGCAACCCGGGCAGAATCGGCACGACCACGCCAATCAGCCCGATCAGGATGGCCAGGCCGCTGAGCAGGGTGACCAGGGACTGCGTGTCGTTGAGATCCACCCTGACAGGGTGACCGACGGGTGCCAGTACGGCCAATCCGGGCGCCGCCGAAGGCTGCACTGGATCGACGGATCAGGAAGAATGTCTCTCAGCCTGGGGAGGAGATCGCGTGAGCGATGCACTGCGGACCACAGTTCATCCAGCCTGGCTGCCGGCCGGAGCGCTGCGCGCGATCGGATCCCGGCGCACCCTGATCTCCGGTGACGGACTGCTTGTCGACACCGTCCATGCCGAGGTGCGGGCCGCCTGCGCCAGCTTCGGTGGCTCGGTGACCCGCCTGTCGGTCGACGGCGACGCGGATCTGCTGCTGGCACTGACCGGCGCCGCGCCCGGCAGGGTCGTCGACGCCGCCGATGCCGCTGGCGACCTCGGCGACGAGGGCTACACCATCGGCCGCGCCGGTGGCCTCACCACCGTGACCGCCGACGCGCCACCCGGGCTGCTGTACGGACTGTTCCATCTGATCCGGCTCGGCGAATCGGCATTCGGCGGCGACCTCACCACCCAGCCGCACCGGCCGGTCATCCGGCGCCGGATGCTCGACCACTGGGACAACATCGACGTGCACCCGGTGATGGGGCAGGTCGAGCGGGGCTACTCGGGTGGGTCGATCTTCTGGCGCGCCGGCGCGATCACCACCGACCTGGCCCGGGTTCGGGCGTACGCCCGGCTGCTCGCCGCCAGCGGTGTCAACGCGATCACCATCAACAACGTCAACGTCGGACGCACCGAGGCCCGGCTGCTCACCGACCGGCTCGACGACGTCGCCACGTTCGCCGACATCTTCCGCCCGTACGGCATCCGGTTGCACCTGTCGGTGACGTTCGCCGCGCCGATGGTGCTCGGCGGTCTGCCCACCGCCGACCCGCACGACCCGGCGGTACGCGACTGGTGGGCGGCCACCACCGCGCAGGTCTACCGGGCGGTGCCGGACTTCGGCGGCTACGTGGTGAAAGCCGACTCGGAGGGTCAGCCCGGCCCGTTCGCGTACGGGCGCAGCCACGCCGACGGCGCCAACCTGCTTGCCGACGCCCTCGCCCCGCACGGCGGGGTGGTGCACTGGCGGGCGTTCGTCTACAACCACCGGCAGGACTGGCGGGACCGCACCACCGACCGGGCACGGGCGGCGTACGACCATTTCGCCCCGCTCGACGGACAGTTCCGCGACAACGCGATCGTGCAGGTCAAGTACGGTCCGATCGACTTCCAGACCCGAGAGCCAGTGTCGCCGGTGATCGGCGCCATGCCGACCACCCGACTCGCCGTCGAGTTGCAGGTGACCCAGGAGTACACCGGTCATCAGCGGCACGTCTGCTACCTGGCTCCGCTGTGGAGCGAGGTGCTCGGCTTCCGGTTCGACGGCGACAGCCTGGACGGCGACGGTGACCTGGGTTCGTCGGTCGCCGCGGTCGCCGCCCGCGGCGGCACCCTGGCCGCGGTGTCGAACG